>NZ_JBFAOU010000292.1:0-6117 GCF_040675365.1 Catellatospora sp. NPDC049609
GACAGCTTCACCGCTGGACTCCACCTCAGAGGCTCCATCATGTGGCTGAAACGCCTCGCCTTAACCACATGATCCGAACCCCGAACAGCTCCTAGGGCGGACCGCCGCGCCGACAATGGGACCGGCCCGCCCGGTCGTGAGACCAGGCGGGCCGGGATCCGTTCAGCCGACGGTCAGGCCGTCAGCAACCGATGGCGGACAACGCGAAGTCCTCCACCGTCGGGGTGGTGGTGTTGATCCGCGTCTGGCGCGTCTGGGGCTTCCAGCCGTCCTTGGCGACGATCAACGTCAGCGGGTTGTTCCGCCGGTCCATCCAGTAGGCGTACCTGCCGTCGGCGTCGGTGGCGAAGGTCCACGACATCGCCCACGAGTCGACCTGGACCACCGCACCGGCGATCGGCGCGCCGACCCCCTGGCAGTTGGTGCCGGTCACCGTGCCCAGCAGCTTGCCCCAGGTCTTCGGCGGGGTGACGTTCATCGTCACCGCGACCGGAGCGACCGTGTACGGCGTGTTCTCCTTGATCGCCACGGAGGCGGCGTAGGTGCCCGGCTGGTCGACGTTCGCCGTCAGCCCGACGGTGACCGTGACCTTCTGGCCCGGCGCCAGCGTCACCGCGCCCTTGTCGATCGTCAGCCAGCTGACGTCGGCCGCCGCCTCGGCGCAACCCTCGAACCCGGGCAGCGCCTCGCTGTCCGGCAGCGCGCTGAAATTGCCCGACGAGCCGCCGATCTTGTAGAAGCCGCACGCCGCGCCACCGCGGTAGCGCGCCGTGTTCGCGTTCGGCAGCGCCGACCACGAACCGGCCACCGGGTCGTACGCGAAACCGGCGTTGGTGATGGCCCCGCCCTGCGAACCACCGACCACCAGCAGCTTGCCGCTGGCCACGGCGAACGAGCTGGCCCAGTTGTCGGCCGGCGCGTCGGCGATGGCGGTCCAGGCGTTGGCACCCGGGTCGAAGGCGTAGCTCGCCTTCTGCGCCGCCGTGCCGTCGTTGCCGCCGGTGCAGTAGAGCACCCCGTCGATCCCGCCGCAGGAGGCGAAGGCCACCGACTTCGGGTAGTCGGCCACCGCCTCCCAGCTGTCGGCCGCCGGGTCGTAGCGGACCACGTCGTTCGACATCGGCGTGCAGCTCGACGTGGTGCAGCCGCCGATGGCGTACAGCTTGCCGTCGACGACCGCCTGGCCCGCCGCCGCGCGCGGCGCCGGGTTGTCGGCCTTCTCCGTCCACGTGTTCGCCGCCGGGTCGTACGACCAGGTCGTCGCGTCCGGGCCCGCGGCACCCCAGCCGCCGGTCGCGATGATCTTGCCCTGGAGCACCCCCACCGTCATGGCGTTGCGCGCACCGGGCAGATCGGCGATCGCCGACCAGGTCTGGGCCACCGGGTCGTAGACGAAGTTCTTCGCCGTCGACGCCGACCCGTTGCCACCCGCGATCGAGTACACCTTGCCGTCGAGGTTCACCACCCGGTTGTCCATCACGTTGGCCGGGTAGTCGGTGATGTCCGCCCAGGGGTCGGCCTGCGGCCGCACCGCGGGCGCCGCCGCGTTCGACGACATGCCCGACGACTTGGCGGCCAGCGACGTCGGCACGTCGAGCCGCTGCAGCGGCGCGCCCGCCGAGCCGAGGATCTCCTGCTTGCTCACCCGCGAACCGTCGGCCCGCAGCAGCTCGAACCCGCCGTCACGCTCGCTGAACGCGACGTCGACCGGCGCACCGCCGGTGTTGGTCACCGTGAACGTCCGGCTCGCCTTGCCGGTCGGCATCTGCAGCGTCGCGCTCACCGCGGCCGGCTGCACCGTCAGCCTGCCCGCCGCGAGCTGGAAGCTCGCCGCGGTGGACCAGTCGGCCTGCACGTCGACCTGCTTGCTCAGACTGACGTACCCCGCCGCCTTGGCGGTGAACGGGTGGCTGCCGGTCAGCGTGGAGAACATCCAGTAGAAGCCGTCGGCCAGGCCCGGGTCGTCCGGGGTCGCCGCGGTCGTGGCGCTGTCCGCGGGCCGGTCGTCGCTGGTGACGGTGGCGCCGTTGACGTAGCTTCCGTCGTTCTTGTCACGGACGTGCCCGAACACCAGGCCGCCGTCGAACGGCTCGCAGGTGACCGCGCTGCCGATCAGCACGTTGTCGACCTGCCACCACCACTCGAACGAGGCGTCGTAGTAGTGGAACCGGACCTGCACCTGCGACTGGCCCGCGGCCTGCGGGATCGGGATCTCCGTCGTCCGCGGCCCGCGCACGTCGCCGGCCTGACGCAGCAGGTTCGTCCAGGTGGTGCCGCCGTCGAGGCTGAGGTCGACGTCGGCGCGGTCGGAGCCGAGGTGGTTGAAGTCCTGGTTGAACCGGATGACCGGCGCCGTGACGGCGGTCAGGTTAACCACCGGGCTGACCAGCGAGGTGTTCTGGCTGCCGCCCAGGCCGTAGTCGTCGCTGTCGACGATGGCGAAGCCGCCGCTGCCGCCGGTCAGGTTGCCGCGCGCACCGTCGTCGGTGAACTTCCACACCTGCCCGGTGCCCGCGGTGTCCACCACGGACCAGCCCGCCGGCACGGACGTGCCGTTGAACGTCTCGTACTCCCCGTCGGAGCCGAAGGTGTAGCCGGGTGCGGTGCAGGTGGTGGCGTTCACCGGCAGGGCGGCGTTCACCACGACGTTGCGCGAGGCGACCGCGACCTCCTTGGTCACCGCCTGGTAGCCCGGGTACTGCGACTCGAACTTCAGGGTGTACGTCGACCCCGCCGGCAGCGTGACGCTGTAGCGGCCGTTGCCCGGCGCGGTGTAGTCGTACACGCCCGACGCGCCCTCGACGGTGACCTTCGCGTAGAGCGGCCAGCCGTGCCCGGAGCCGTCGGTGACCGTGCCGCTGACGGTGTAGCTCGCCACCGGCGCCAGCGCGAAGTCGACCGTGGTGGTCGCGCCGTCGGCGATCGCCGCGGGCTTCGTCGCGCCGGTGTACCCGAACGCCGCCGCCGCGACCTGGTAGTCGCCCACCGGCAGCAGGGTCGAGAACGTGCCCGCCGCGCCCGTGGTCACCTCGCGCGACACCGCGCCGGTGATCGTCACCGTGGCACCGGGCAGCGGGCTGCCGGTGGCCGCGTCGGTCACCGTGCCCGCCAGCGTGCCGGTGTCGCCGATCGGCGCCGCGTTCAACAGCGCCAGCGCGTCCAGCCGCCCCTCGCCGTAGACGTTGTTGTCGGCCGCGGTCCCGCCGCACTGGCTGTCGGCCTTGTCCACCGCGGCGCCGTTGAGCAGCGTGCGGGTCGCGTCGACCTCACCGACCAGCGCCGGAGCCGCCGACCACAGCAGCGCGATGGCACCCGCGAGGTGCGGGGCGGCCATCGAGGTGCCGCTGTAGCTCGCGTACGTGCTGCCCGGCACGCTGGAGCGCACGTTCACGCCCGGCGCGGAGATGTTGGGCTTGATCTCCCCGCTCTGCCCCGCGCCGCGCGACGAGAAGCCCGCCACGTTGTTGTTGACGTCGTACGCGCCGGCCGAGTAGTTGCTGACCAGGCTGCCCGGCGAGCCGCTGGTCTGGCACGCCGGCCCGCTGTTGCCGTTGGACCAGGTGCCGAAGATGCCCGAGGCCTTCCAGGCGTCGGTCACGTCCTCCATGAACGGCGCGTTGGAGGGCAGCTCGCTGCCCCACGAGTTGTTGATGATGTTCGGCCGCTTCGACGCGTCCGGGTTCTGGCCCGCCGCGTCGGTCGGCTCCAGCATCCACTCGCCGGAGGTGATCAGGGCGGCGTCACTGGGGCAGCAGCCGTTGGCCGCGATCCACTTGACGCCCGGCGCGACGCCGATCTGGTTGGCGCCGGCGGAGCCCGCCATGGTGCCCATCGTGTGGGTGCCGTGGCCGTCCTCGTCGCACGGGATGTCGCAGGCGCCGGCCGCGTCGAACCAGTTGTAGTCGTGGTCGAAGGTGCCGTCGCCGTTGTTGCCCCGGTAGGAGGCGACCAGCGCGGGGTGGTCGAACTGGACCCCGGTGTCGATGTTGGCGATGGTGATGCCCTCGCCCTGCACGCCGAACTGCGACCAGACGTCGTCGGCGTTGATGTTGGCGATGCCCCACTCGAGCGCGTTGACCGTCTTCTCGTCGGTGCCCTTGGTGGTCTCGGGCACCCGGTAGGCGACGGGGGCGTAGAGGCCCTCGACCTCGGTGTGGGCGGCGAGGTTCTGCGCCATGGACAGCGAGCCGCCGGTGACCCTGATGGCGTTGGTGGCCCAGAACGTCCGGTACTTCACGCCCGAGCCGTCCAGCTCCGCCCGGATCTTCTCCTGGCTCGCGATGGCGGTCTTGCGCAGCGCGTCGGCGACCGCGGTGCCGCGCTGCGCCCAGTCCTTGATGGTCGTGGCCTTGCTCAGGTCCGCTCGGTCCTTGAACCGGATCCAGAAGTCCCCTTCGCTCTTGGCCTGGAACTGCTTCACGAGCTCCGGTCGGATCTTGTCCTCGACCGCCGTGCCCGCCTCGCGGGGCACGGCCTGCGCGCCCGTGCCGAAACCGACCAGGCCGGTGGCGGCGAGGATCATCACCGCACCCGCGCTCACCAGTGTTCTGGCCGCCGGTCTCCCTTGCGGACGTCTGAACATAGGTCTGCCTCCCTCAGAACGACCCAGAATGACGTGGGCGATGCAGGGAGTGCAGGGGAATCGTCGCGACGGACCCGAGTCCGCGATCCTCCTCCATGCCCCCCGATACTCCGGGCGGGTCGCGCCGGTTGCCCGTTTGGACACTATGATCGAGCAAAACGGACGATCAATAGCTAGCCGTGAGCAAGTTGTCGTCAACATTGGCGACACGCTTGTCAATTCGCTGTCACGGCTGGGACGGACGCTGGGCGCAAGCCCCTCGACGCCGGGTGGGTGCGGTGACCGACGAAGACGAGACGGCCTCGACACGGTCCGATGTGGATGACGCAGCGTTCACGCTGCTGATCGCCGTCGCGCCGTCGCCGGCCGAACGGATCCGGCTCGCCGACCGCCTCGACGGCATCGCACCGCTGCTGCTGGTGGCCGACCTCGACGAACTGCGCCGGCTGATCGCGGCACCCGGGCGGCCCGCCGAGGCTCCCCCCGCCGCGACCGACACCGCCCTGGTCATCGACGTGGACCGGTCCAAGGCCCGCTGCGGCACGCGCGAGGTCGACCTGACCCGGCTGGAGTGCGACCTGCTGGCCTGCCTGACCAGCGAGCCGGTCCGGGTGTGGAGCTACGCCGAGCTGCACCGGTCGGTCTGGCGCGACGAGGACCGCGAGCGCAAGGCCGACGTGCAGTCCCTGGTCAAGCGGCTGCGCCGCAAGCTGTACGAGCTCGGCACCGGCGCGGCCATCGACGTCGTGCGGGGTGTCGGGCTGCGGCTGACCGACCGCCGCCGGCCGCGGATCGGCCGCGCGTGACTCCTGCCTGAATAGGGCAATCACGGCCGCCCGCCACGGCGCGCGGCGATGACAGCTTCATGACAGTTCCCTCACGTGGGGCGGTCGCGTCGGCCACGCCGTCCTAGGAACCTGGACGGCCGGGTCACCTGCCGGACTTCATCGAACGAACTGACGGTATTTACGCGGCTGAGCTGCATGCGGTCACGTTCGTGCTCGCCTCGTGCGGGTCGTGTGACGCGGTCGGTGGAGCGGCTGTCGGTGGTGCGTCGTTAGAAGGGTGCAAAGAGCGACAACCCGGGCTGGAGCGGAGAAGAAAATGATCACTGACGGTGGGGCCGGACGCCCGCATGCCGGTATCCCGGCCGGTCGCGCGCTCCCCCGTGCCGGTGGTCAGGTCCTCGCAGGGCCGGCTCGTGGCACCGCCGCGCGGCCGCTCGACGAACCGCGTACCAGCCGATCGGAAGGGTGTGACCGATGACCCCGCCCCCGTCGCCCCACTCGGGCCGCCCCTCGCCGCCGCTCGACGGCCCCGGCCGAGTCACGGGCGGGCCGGACCGGACCGTCCCCGCCGACCGGGACGCCCGCGGCGTCTTCGCCGACCGCGACGTGCGGCGCGGCCCGGCGCCGGTGCGGCCGCCCGCGGGACACACGCACGGTCCGGGCAGCGTGCACGGTCCGTTGTTGTCCGACATGTCGTGCTCGGCCGAGGTGATGAAGCGCTTGACGCCCTCGATGTGCCAGGAGCCG
>NZ_JBFAOU010000293.1:0-6101 GCF_040675365.1 Catellatospora sp. NPDC049609
GTCCTACCCATGCCGTCCAGGTCGACGGTCGTGCGGGAGAACTGCTGCTGACCGCCGGTGCCGTCACCGACCAGGCTCTCGGTGACCACCGAGACCTTTGCCTGCGACTGCTCGTAGGCCAGGTCGTTGTAGGTGGCGCGGAAGGTCTCCACCCCGCGCTCCTGCTCGACGTCACCGATCGGGAAGACGACGGCACGAACGACGCGGCCGAGCCCGTCGACGTGGATACGGGAGCGTTCGGCCAGGCCGGCGTTCTTGGCCTGCTCGAACGTGCACGCGGTGGCCGGGTCCAGCGCGGTGCCCGGGTCCGTCCCGTCAGGGCAGGCGTAGTTCGGCCCGACGGGCTCCAGCGGCTGCCCGGTGGCCGGGTCGACGCGCCCCAAGTGCACGGTGTGCCCGAGCGGGTTGGTCACCGTGGTGACGTGCACGCCGTTGGTGTCGTAGCCGTACTCGGTGAACCCGCCGCTGGTGGCCGGGTCGAAGTCGGCGTGCTCGGCGTACTGCTCGGGCTCCCACACCTTGTGCAGCAGGCCCCGGTTCGTGCCGGATCCGCCGTAGTAGGCAAACCGGGTGGTCCGGTCGGCGACGTCAGGGTCGGCGTCATCGACGGTGACGGTCTTGACCCGGGAGAGCAGCAGATCGTCGTAGGTGTAGCGGACCTGCCCCAGCGTGGACTCGGCGCCGTCGACGACTGCCGTGTCGGTACTGGTGGCGGGGGCGACACGGAACGTGTCGGCGTTCCACACCAGGTTGAACGTAGGCGTGCTGCGACGGACCTCGCTGTTGCCCTCACCGTTGACGAACCGGGTCTCGCTGACCGACGGCAGGAACATGACGAACTCGCCGTCGGCTTGCCGCTCGGTCCAGTCCGTTTCGGAGGTGACCTTCGCCCCCGAGGTGCGGCACGCGGCCAGGGTCTGCCCACCGGTGCCGGTGCACGTGTAGGAGGTGGTCTTCTCCGGCAGCGGCACATAGGTGGGATAGTTGGCGCGCACTGCCGGCGGCAGCAGCCCCAGCGGACGCAGCTGGTAGGTGTACTCGGCCAGGCTCATCACGCCGACCTGGCCATCGGGTATGCCGGTGACCGAGTCGACGTCCTGGCCCATCACCGTGGCCGACATCTCCACCAACCCGCCGGGCGCATACGCATAGCTGCCACGTCGCGTGACGTAGGTCACATTGTCGGCCGTCCCGGGGGTGTAGGTGTTGAGCACGGTGTGGGTCTCTTCGTAGCCACGGAACGCCTTACGCCCGTACGGGCCGGCCACGAACGCCGGCTTCATGTAGCGGTAGTCGCTCGTGACCGCCGGCTGGCCGTGACCCGGATCGGCGGTGACGGTGGTCGCCACCCACTTGCCCGCCGCCACGTCACGCGTGTACGACACCGTGGTCTTGGCGCCGGTGCCGTTGGTGACGGTGCGCAGCAGCCGCGCCGGCGCCGCGGTGTCGCCGCTGCCGATGACCGGCTTGGCGTAGCGGACGCTGGTCGTGCCGTCACCGTCGGGGCCCTCGATCAGATCGAGCAGGCCATCACCGTTGAGGTCGGCCGCGTGGTAGGTCATGGTGTGCCGGTAGTCGCCGCGGTCGGCCCACTCGTTGATCGCCGCCCCGCCACCCTGCGGGTTCAGCGCGCCCGCCGGCCGCACATCGGCCTGCCCGGCCAGCGCCTTGGCCACGAACGTGTCCGCCGCGTGGGTGGACACCCACTGGCGACCGCCGTTGCCGTACGCCTGCGCCCGGCCCGCCACCCGGTCATAGAACAGCAGATCGGCAAGGCCGTCGCCGTCCAGGTCCATCATCTTGGCCCGGCCGTTGCGATCGGAGTCGTAGGGGTAGCCCTGCCAGTCGTAGCCGTCCTCACGCACGTGGAACGAGCTCAGGTCCTGGGTGTCGGGCGCGTTCTGGCTGAACATCACCTCACCGTCATCAGCGGCCGTGGCGAACCCCGCCCCGGTGTTGAACATCACCTTGGTGCCCTCGGCCGACGCACCGCCGGCCTGACACCGGTCACCCTCCTCAGAATCGATCTTGTCGACGCGGTCGGGCAGGCCGTCGCCGTTGACGTCCACCGCCGCACCGCCGGCCAGATAGCCGACGAAGTCCTCGAAATCGACATTGCAGTCGTCGCTGTGCTTGTCCATCCGCGGCGCCAGATCTCCGCTGCCCGCCCCGGGCAGAGTGATCTTCTGACCGATGGCGGCAAAGCCACCGCTGCGGCCCGGCACCACCTGTCCACCCGCCGTGCCGACGCCGTCGTGCACCAGGTCCAGGTAGCCGTCGCCGGTGATGTCACGCAGCGTGGCCAGCGTGCTCTTGGCCGGCTGCTGGTCGTTCTTGCGGGCGGCGAACTGGCCGAGGAAACCCATCTCCGGCACCCGGGCCACCAGATCGGTGGCGCCACCCGCGGTGTTGTCCCAGCCGGCCCGGACCCGAGTCGGCGTGGTCTCAAACCCCGACCCGGTGTTCCTGTACACGTGCCACCACATCTGCCGCTTGGTCACCACCACCGTCGGGTCAGCGGCGTGGCTGAAGTAGAACTCGGTCTGCCAGTCGGCGTCATCGCTCAGCGACGTACCCGGCGCCGGCACACCCTGCGTGCTGGCATACGGGCAGTGCACCGAACCGATCACCTGCGACACCAGCTCCGGCTTGCCGTCACCGTCCAGGTCGACCAGCCCATGGCGCACCTGCTGCCACGACTTCCAACTGGCCGGCGCCCCCCACTGCGCCTTGGAAGCACACGACGTGTTCGGATCCCCCTGCCAGCCGCCGGAACCGTTGGGACTGAACGACCGGTTCAGCCCCGCACACAGCAGCTCACCCACACCCGAATCCGGGATCGACGCACCGACCGGGACGTCACCCATCGCCTTACGCAAACTGAACGCCGGGAACCTGCTGGCATTGGCATTGCTGCCGTCCTGCTTGACGAAATTGCCCGACTGGTTCAGATACACATCGACCTTGCAACCACCGGTGGCCGGAGCATTGGCCGGTGACGACAGGTCGAAAGCCGGACCCGACCGACGCAGCACATCCAGATCACGGTCACCGTCGATGTCCACCAGCGTGCGCTGCACACTCTCACCCGAGGCCTGCGCAGCCGACAACTGCCACGCCAGCGTGTAGTCCAACTGCCCGTCACCGTTGACCGGCAACTGGGCCGAACCATCCCCAGGCACCGCACTGAACGGCGCCGAGCCGGTCTGCACCCCCGTGGGCGCAAACAGAGCCGGATGGCTCAACCGCGACAGCGCGTTCGTGTCAACCGACTCGGGCACCAGCAGATCGTCATCCATCCGCAGCGCCGCACCGTAATGCTCATCCTTGACATACGAGGCGGCCTTGCCATAAGTGAACGACGTCGCCGGCAACACCGTCTGCGCCGGCCCCTCCTGCAGCGCCACCGCCGGACGGAACACCGTCGGACGCACACTCGCCAACTGCCGGAACGGCGTGGCCTGCCCGTCACAACGCTCCGTGTCAGCGTGGTAACTCAACGCATAGACACTGCGCGGCATCATCTCGCCGGTCGGATTCTGGGTCAACGTACGAACCTGGGTCAGCTTGCGTGTACCAGACAACCGGGCAAACCCCGACCGGTAATCCAGCCGCGACCCGACCGCCGGCATCGTCTCCGGATTCCCACAGAAAACCGGATCCGCCCACGAGAACTCCACCCGCGCATACGCCTGAGCCGCCCCCTCGTTCGGAGCCTCATAATCGATCCCGGTCAGCAGAAACTCGCGCGGCTGGCCCCCAGTCGGCGCCGCCGTGGTCCGACCCACCGTCGCATACGTGTACTTCAACTCCGCCGGATCACCCCCACCATCCGGTCGCGTCTGCCGCACCAACGGCGCGAACGACCACGGATGCTGAGCCCTCAACCCGAAATACGCAACCGTGCCACCCGACCCGTGAACCGCCCACCAATACGGCGACGACGACACACCAGCCAGATACTCGAACCGGGCCGACGAGCCATCCCCCACAGCCCGATACCCCACCGCACCCGCCTGCACCGGCAGCGACGCATCCTCAACCAGCAACTCACCACCCGGACCGACGAAATTACGCGGCTGACCCGCCGACCCGCCATCCGGCCACTCCGGACGTACCGTCCCCGCCGAGGCATCAACACTGATCACCCCACCCGCGGACAACGACCACCCCGCCGCAACACCCCCCTGAACAGAACCCGAAGACGTATAAGACAACCCCACACCCGGCGTCAGGCCCTGCCGACCGGCCGGCACATCAAAGGCATAACCAGTGGCATAATCCCCACTGCCGAGCCCACGCCCCGCACCAGGGCCCCGGCCCCCCGCAACCCCCGCCGCCTCCAGCAACGCCCCCGCATTACCCGGACGCGCCGCCTCCGCCGCCGCAGGCGACCCCGGCAACACCGCCAACAACGAACCCGTCACCAACGCCACCGCAAAACCCGCGGTACCCCTGGCCAACACACGCCCCCAACCACCGGCCACAACACCCGAACCACGGGCACGACCAGCAGCACCGGGACCGGTCCCAAAAAAGACCAATCCAGCCATACCAACCCCACAATCTTCCAACCGCAACCGACAACAGCAGACCCCACAAGAAACAGGCTTCCCCCCCAGTACGGACACCAGCACCAGTCGGATCCAAACCACCGACTCAGCCCAACAGAACAAGACCCCCACCGGGTCTGTGCAGCTAACTGAGCTTGACCCGGTTCTCCGGATACCGATCCTGAGGTGACACTGTCACCGAGGAAGGAGTCCGAATGCCCGCACCACACCCGGCCGAGTTCCGTCAGAGGGCGGTCGAGCTGGCCCGGTTGAAGGACCGGCCCTTCTCGCAGCCGGCCAAGGAGCTCGGGATCTCCGAGTCGTGCCTGCGTGACTGGATGAACCAGGCCGACGCCGACGCCGGCCGCAGTGACGGCCTGAGCAGCGCCGAGCGGCGCGAGATCGCCGAACTGCGGCGAGAGAAGCGCCGCCTGGAGACCGAGAACGAGATCCTGCGCCGGGCGGCGGCCTACTTCGCCCGCGAGAACCTCCCAAAATGATCTACCCGGTCGTAGCGCAGATGCACGCCGACGGGCTGCCGGTCACCGTCGCAGGCCGGCTGCTGGGCGTGTCCACGTCCGGGTACTACGAATGGCGAAGCCGAGGCGACTCAGCCCGTCAGGTGGCCGACGAGGCGCTGACCGACACGATCCGTCAAGTGCATCAGCTGTCAAGAGGCACCTACGGGCGCGCCGCGGGTGCACGCCGAATTGCGCCTGGCCGCCGGGGATGGTCCTATGACGAGTCAAAGGCAAGGCACGCCCGGAGGCGGCCAGTATGTCAACGAGTCATCCCGGACCACAGAGCTAGCCTGACAGCGACCACCAGGCCGCCCGCAAAGTCTCACAGGATGTCGGCACACCGGCGGGCGCTGGCACGTGTCGTTCACCGTCCAGGTCACCCGCACCACCCGCACCCCCACGCTGCCGCAGGCCACCGTCGGTGTCGACGTCGGCATCAGCAACCTCGCCGTGTTGTCGACCGGGCAGGTCGTGCCCAACCCCCGCCACCTAGCCCACGCGCAGGCGCGGCTGCGCAGCGCCGCGCGGACCCTGTCCCGCAGGCAGGGACCCGACCGGCGCACCGGAGCGCATCCCTCCCGCCGCTGGCAGTACGCCAGGACCCGCCTGGCCAAAGCACACGCCCGGGTCACGCACCTGCGCACCGACGGCCTGCACAAACTCACCTCGACCCTCGCCGCGACCTACGGCACGATCGTGGTCGAAGACCTCAACATCGCCGGGATGCTGAAAAACCGGCGCCTGGCCCGCCACATCGCCGACGCCGGATGGGCCACCCTGCGCCGCCACCTGCAATACAAGACCACCTGGCACGGCGGGCGGCTGATCGTCGCCGACCGCTGGTTCGCCTCGTCGAAGACCTGTTCGTCCTGCGGCGGCGTGAGACCCAAGCTGGCGCTGCGGGAACGGACCTACACCTGCCAACACTGCGGGCTGTTCCTGGACCGTGACCTGAACGCCGCGATCAACCTGCGGCCGGCTGGTCGTCGCGGTGACGCTGCTGGCCGTGCTGCGGTCCGATCGCGAT
>NZ_JBFAOU010000294.1:0-6094 GCF_040675365.1 Catellatospora sp. NPDC049609
GTTGCGGGTGCCGGCCGGCGCAGGTTCGCAGGCTCCTTGCCGCCTTCGGGCTGGCTCATTGATAGCGTGCCTCGCCGGTCGGCACCCGGCCGTGATGTGGCTCGACAGAGGCATGCAAACGACCTTCCTTGAAGTCAGGGTGCCCGCCACGGTGACCTCCTCGCCCGTCATCTCGTGGGAGTCCACCGACCGTGATCACCATTGGTATCGACCGGCACAAGTCCTCGCTCACGGCAGTAGCCCTCGACCCCGCCGGCAGCACGTGGCCGCCCGCCGCGTCACCGTCGACGCCGCAGCGTTCAAGACGCTGATGGCATGATCGGCGGGCTGGCCGCAGCGGCGCTTCGCCGTCGAAGGCGCGGCCGGCCTGGGCCGACCTATCGCCCAGCTGCCGGCCGCGGCCGGCGAACACGTCGTCGACGTCCCCGCGACCCTCGGCGTCCGCGCGAGGTTGCTGGACACCGGCGGCGGCCGCAAGACCGACCTCGCCGATGCCGCCGGCGTCGCCTTCGTCGCTCAACACAGCCGCAGGCTGCGCACCGTCGCCGCAGAGGATCAGACCACGCTTCTACGGACGCTGGCCGAACGCCGCGACGACCTGGCCCACGAACGCGTCCGGATCACCAACCGCCTACACGTGCTGCTACGTGACCTGGTCCCCGGTGGCGCCACGCTGGGCCTGTCCGCCACGAAGGCCGCCGCCCTGCTGCGCGCTGTCCGGCCGATCACCGCCACCGACGCCTGCCGCCGCGACCTCGCCCGCGACCTGGTCGACGACCTACGCCGCGCCGACCGGTCGCTCAAGGCCAACGAGAAGCAGACCCAACACGCCCTGAAAGTCGCGGGCAGCAGCCTCACCACGATCCACGGAATCGGAACCGTCCTCGCCGGGAAGATCCTCGGCCACGTCGGTGACGTCACCCGGTTCCCGACCGCCGACCACTTCGCCAGCTACACCGGAACCTCGCCACTGGACGCCTCCAGCGGCGACAAGCGCCGCCACCGGCTCAACACCGGCGGCAACCGCCAACTCAACTCCGCACTACACCATCGCCGTCTGCCAGGCCCGCGACCCAGGACCCGGACGCGACTACCACCAGCGCAAACTCGCCGAGGGCAAGACCCCCGCCGAAGCCCGCCGGGCACTCAAACGGCGCCTGGCCAACATCATCTACCGGCAGCTCACCAAAGATCAACAGCGGAGGGCCGCCAGCACTCCTTGACACACAGAGGCGCTATAAGGTCACGAATGCCCAGCTGGTGGCGCGCAGGAGCGGTCACCCGGACTGTCGACGGATCCACCGAAGCACAGCAGTCGTCAGTCAGAACAAGGGTCAGACAACCGGGTGACCGCTATACATCCTCACTGTCAGGACAGGGACGCGATTGGGGTGAGCCCGATCAGCCGTCCATGCCAGGGGCAGTAGGATTCAACATTGCGGTAGCCGTCGGTATCGACGAACGACGGCATGACATCGCAGATCTTCAGGGCGTACGCGGCAAAAGTGAAGGTGTCCGGGTCGATTGACCAGCTGTAGCTGCTATTTACGTCGCTGAAGCCGCGGATCAGCTCCCCGGCCGGGATGCGCTGAGGTGCTCGCTTCGCGAGGATGTCCTGGGCCATCTTGATGTCATCGCCCGACGTCAAGCGGACGTTGAACTTTTCCTCCAGACCCGCGTTGGAATGCGGAACCGCGAAGGTCGCGACGTATTCCGTTGCCTGCGCAGTGTCTTTTGCGGAGCCCGCCGCGCCGGACGCCGGCGTCGCCAGCGACAACACTGCGACAGTCACCACGGTGGGCCCGCCAAAGGTAAACGGGGAACGCACAAATCCTCCAGAGCGAATACAGGTAAGCCACCACTACGGTTCACGGCTCGCCGTTGGTTTCATCATCAGCCGCCTCGAACAGGTCTTCCGCCCTGGAGCGCCGCTCCGATCCGGGCCTCCGGCTCCGGGATGGAAGAGGGGCGTCCGGCGCCTGCGGTGAGTAGGTGGTACGGGGGTCGCTATCCCGTCGCCTTACGCCCCACCGAAGGAAAGCACCGTAGTCGAGCTCTCCGCTTTTATGCTGTGGTGAATGCCAGCATCCACCACAGACACGAGCGCGATGATCAGCGCACAACCTCAGCGTGGTTGATTCCAAGTCCAAGCAGCCACATTGTTTACCCCCCTTTCCCTCAAGCGACTTGTCACGTACTTCAACATTACGGACCAGCAGCACCCATGGTTCCCAATCGTATGGCTCGTCACACTGCCTACCACCCCTGTGTGTATCAAGGTTAAGTTGTGTGCCTTGAGATGAACTTTGCACGGCGCAACTTAGCGAGAGCATCGTGAGATTGCCACGCGAGAGATGGTGGACGTGACTCCAAGCCATGACGAGGGACCACAGCTCCCGACCCAGCTAGAGACTGTGATACCACTAGCCGAGCGGGGCGACTTTCCCAGGGCTGTCGACCTGCTACGGGAAGCGCTCGACGAGCATCTCACTGCAAGACAAAGGCTTGCCACTAGCAGTCTCCTCGGCGCCGTTCTGCGCGCACAGGGCGACTTTGTATCGAGTGTCCGCGAACTACGGATCGCTCTGGCTATATCTGCCCGAGAATACGGGCCAGACAGTATGGTCTACGCCGATACAGCAAACAATCTTGGCGTATCGCTAAAGGCCTTAGCGTGCTACGGCGAAGCCGACTACCTCTACGAGAAAGCCAGGGCGATCATCCACGCTCAGGGGACGGTCGGCACCGACATCCACGCAACCCTTCTGCATAACATAGCTGGCCTGGCTCATGCTCGCGGCGCCGCTGCAGAGGGTGTAGACACAGCCCGCGAGGCTGTAGGCATTCGCGAGAGACTTCACGGGGCTGATGATTTGCGCGTCGCGGCCGATCTCGCCAATCTGGGCGGGCTGCTGTTCGATGTGGCACAGTTTGATGAAGCTGAAGCTTGCTTCAATCGGGCATTGCACATCTTCCGGAGTCAGCTCGGCTCGGAGCACGCGGAGGTGGCCGTCAATCTCAACAACTTAGCCGCCCTGGCCGAGGAGCGTGGATCCTTTGACGAGGCCGAGGAGCTTTACGACCAGGCCATCCGTATAAAGAACTCATACTGGGGCCCAGAGCATCCCGAGACATTGCTAAGTAGATATAATCGAGCTCACCTCTTGTTCACGCTCGGCCGCCTGATCGACGCAGCTTCCGAATGCGAAGCGGTAGTCGCGGCATTGAGTCAAACCGTGAATACGGACCACCCCACCCTCAAGCGAGCAAAGTTGCTGATGAATCAAGTCAAAGTTGAGCACGACTCTCGGTAAGATCGACGCTGGACAGACAGGATGCGTCAGGACGGAGCGGTGAACCGGCACAACGTGTAATGGTTCATCGCCACGGAGAAGAACAGGTGCTCGGTGGTAGCGGGCCAGTCGTCGGCTCAGACGATGACCATGGCCCATTGGACCATGTCGGCGTGTTGTTCGGGGTGGCGTATAAAGTCGCGGACGGTGCGCTGGCACCCGGTGATCCACGGAAAGGTTTCTCCGCGACCCATCTGTGGTGCAGGATCTGGAACGACCTTCTCGCGTGCGAAGAAGACCGCAGCTCTTTTCAGGATCTCCTTCTCGAGTGTCGGCGCTCAGCTAATTCCCCGTTCGAGGGACGTGTAGCTCATCGATATGGACCGCCGCTCAGTTAATTGGGCTCTGATGCAGATTTGATGATCGAGCAGCGTGGATCATAGTCTCTGTCGCTTGTGGACGACGCGTGTGCTCTCTTTCCTCACCTCTCGCGAGTGGCTGTGGCCCGGGTTCAGCCTCATGGCGAGGGTCTGCTGGTCCAGGCTGCCTCGACGGCCGAGTTGGCAAGCTGCCCGAAGTGCCAGACCGTGTCGGGGAGGGTGCACAGTCGGTATGTGCGCCGCTTGTCGGATGCTGCGGTGGCCATGCGGCCGGCGCGGCTGGTGGTGAAGGTCCGCAGGTTCTTCTGCGACAACCGGGCGTGCGGCCGGAAGGTGTTCTGCGAGAGTCTCGGGTTCGCCGATCGGCACGCGCGAAGGACTCGGCTCGCCGGCGACGGGCTCACGTCGGTCGCACTGGCGCTGGGCGGCCGGGCCGGAGCGAGGTTGGGTCGTGCCTTGGGGATCGGGTGCAGTCCGTCGACGCTGCTTCGGGCGATTCGGCGGATCCCGGAGCGTTGCCTGGCGACGCCGCGGGTGCTGGGCGTGGACGACTTCGCGCTGCGCCGCGGCTATGTGTATGCGACGGTGCTGGTCGACATCCAGACCGGCAGGCCGGTCGAGGTGCTGCCCGACCGCACCGCGGACACGCTGAGCACCTGGCTGGCCGACCATCCCGGGGTCGAGATCATCTGCCGGGACGGCAGCACGGCATACGCTGGTGGCGCGACGTCCGGTGCACCGAACGCGGTTCAGGTCAGCGACCGATGGCATCTGTGGCGGAACCTGTGCCTGGCAGTGGACAAATGCGTGGCGCATCACCGTGACAGCCTGCAGGAACCGGCGCTGGCCGAGGCGGCGCCGACAGGGCAGCCGGCCCAAGTGTCGCCGCCACGTGAGTCGGGCCTGGCGACCCGAACCCGCCACCGCTACGCCCAGGTCCAGAAACTGCTGGGCGACGGCGTCTCCCGGGCGGCGATCAGCCGGCGGTTGAAGCTGGACCCGCATACCGTCCGCCGGTTCGCCGACGCGGCCTGCGTGGAGGAGCTGCTGACCCGAACCACCCGGCAAAGCGTGCTCGACGAGTTCAAGCCGTACCTGTGCCTGCGATGGAACGAGGGCTGCACCGACGCCGAGGCGCTGTTCCGCGAGATCGCGGAGCAGGGCTTCCGGGGCAGCGTCAAGACGGTCCGCAGGTTCCTGCAGCCCTATCGGGCAGGTCTGCCCATGCCGACGTCGGTCCCGGCGGTGGTCAAGGCCCGGCAGGCGGCCGGCTGGATCGTCACCGACCCGGACAACCTCAAACCCGAACACCGCGACCAGCTGCAGCGGCTCCTCGACCGCAGCCCGGCGTTGGCCGCCGTCGCCGGGCACGTGCGCGAGTTCGCCAAGATGATGAAGAACCTCACCGGCCACGACCTCGGGCAGTGGATTGCCAGGGTGCTGGCCGACGACCTGCCCGGCCTGCACTCTTTCGTCGCCGGCCTGCAGCGCGACCTCGACGCGGTGACCGCGGGGCTGACGTTGCCGTGGAGCTCAGGGCCGGTGGAAGGGCACGTGAACCGGATCAAGATGATCAAACGGCAGATGTATGGCCGCGCTGGTTTCGACCTGCTGCGCAAACGCGTGCTGCACGCGCACTGATCCCACCGCGGTGTGACAGCCCGCCGACGGGCGCCGTCGTTAGGGTGGTGGCATGGCGCGCAGAAACCGCAACGACCCCCGGCCCGGAGACGAGGACTTCGTGCCGTCCACCGACCCGGAGCGGCGCGCCCACGCTGACGCGCTGTCGCGTTCCCACTCCGGTCACGGCTGTGCCGAACAGGCCGTCGGCCTGTGCCAGGCCGGCGAGTACTACGCGATCGTCGGTGAACACGACCTGGCCGAGCAGATGTTCCGTGAAGCACTCGACATCGAAGACGCCGAACCAGGTGCCCCGCAGGCCGCCTACGCCTCGTTCCTGCTCGACCGGCACCGCCATGCCGAAGCCCTGGCCATGATCGCCGAAGCCCGCAAGCTCCAGCCCGAAGACCCTGACGTCTTCCTAGTCATCGGTGAAGCTCTTGCCGAACACGACTACCCGCAACAGGCCGCCCGCTGGTTCACCGCCGGCCTGGTCGCCCATCTCGGGCACCTCACCGATCTGACCATCGACGACCTGCGCGAGGACTTCGACGTAGAGTTCCTGTCCCGCGGCCGCTACCGGGCACGCCAGGCCCTCAACCTCCCGCAAGACCACATCGACGTCCTGGTGCAAGAACTGAGGTCATTTCATCCTGATAGATGTGGATGTCTCAGGTTGATCAACTGGGCGTGGGGATGCGGGCCGTGAAGTGAAGCTCCCGATAGGACTGGGGTTACCACACCAACCAGTACCAGCAGGAGCTTCAGTTGCTAACCTACCGCGCCCCGGTCCCGGGCCTG
>NZ_JBFAOU010000295.1:0-6023 GCF_040675365.1 Catellatospora sp. NPDC049609
CCGCCCAGTCCTCCACGCTCAACACCCTCCTGATCATTCGGAGGGGGTCAACATTCACCCGCCGCCAGGGGGTCAGTTTTCACGCGTCGCCGACAGCTGGCATCAGACACAAGGCGTCCGGTAGTCGATTGTGCCCGTTTGGCGGACCGGCGCCGCTGGGCGCGCTAGATAGGCTTCCGTACCCTAAAGTGACGGAGGGAGGTGTGAAGTGGCCTATTCAGAAGCGCTGACGGCAGCCCTGGGAGGGGTGACCGTGCATCAGCTTCGTGGGTGGAGATCGGGTGCTGAACCCCTTCTTGTGCCCGAGGCTGAAACCTCCGGCCGTTCCGTCCGGTACAGCTATTTGGATCTCCTCGCGGTTAGGACCGTCGGGCTGTTGAGAGCGGCGTTCTCGTTGCAGAAGATCCGTAAGGCGGTCGGGAACCTTCACGGCCTCTCGGACGTGGATCACTTGGGCCGCTACGTCCTGTTGCGCGATGGCGAGTCCATCGTTTGGGAGCGGGATGAGGAGTATTCGGTTGACCTCCTGCGACGGCCAGGCCAACAGGTGCTCGTTACTGGACGCGATGTCCTTGAGGGTTTCGAGGGTTGGTCGGGTGTTCAGGTTGTTCCGCTTCGACGCCCCAAGCCGGGCATATCGATCACCGATGATGTCATGGATGGATTTCCGGTAATTGAGGACACTCGGGTGCCGTACGACACCATTGCTGGATTGGCGAATGACGGCCTAGACGCGTCCAACATTCGCTACTTCTATCCCGCTGTAACCGATGAAGGGGTGACGGGGGCTGTGGCTTTTGAGGACTATGTTAATAGGTATAACAAGCAGGCGGCATAGGCGTTGAAGATTCTTCTTGACGAACAAGTTCCTCAGCCCGTTCTCACCCCACTGAATCAAATGCTGCCACACCATCAGATTGACCACGTACAAACGGTCGGCTGGAAATCCAAGAAGGATGTACAGCTCTTGAATGACCTGGCAAAACGTGGTTATGAAGTGCTTGTAACGGCCGATCTCAATCAGCTTTACAAGCCCGAAGAGTGTCGCCTTATAAAGAAGAATGGATTCCACCACGTTAGGTTCGAGCAGAGCGGTTTAGGAATCGCGCAGACCGCAAGCGCAATCGCGACCGTGGTAGCCGGCTTGCCTGTGGTTCTCCCCATACTTCAAAAGGCCACTGGGCAGCGTTTGGTGTTACTTAAGACGGTCAAGTGCAATGGTGATGCGCACGAGATCTGCGACCCTGATATTGACCCGCCGCCGTACTGGCCTGGACGGGAGTCCGCGCGAGGTCACACGCCGACTCAGCGTCAACGTGCTAGCTCCAGCGACGTCCCTCCAACGGTGAGCTAGCGACAAGCCGCCCATCGCCGTGGTGCTGGCCCTCGGGGAGCGGGCTGATCCTGCCGGGAGCAGGCAAGGAAGTCTTCAGATGGAGGCGTCTCGATGAAACAGCCAGCGTGCCAGCGCTCAACCGGCCGGGGCGCATGTTGACCCCCAGGCAACGATCTTGGTCCTTTGAGCACGACCAACACCTAGGCTGAGCTGGTCATACCGTCCCGCATCATTTCTCGCGATGCCCCCATGTATGCCTGCGTTGACACCCAGTTTGACACTCAGCCGCTGCCAAAGATCGAACCGCTGGCACCTACTAGAAGAGATCACGTCGAGCGTCGGGGCCGTGTATCGTCCTCGCCCGTGCTTCCCTCGCGTCTACGTTCGCTGGTGCTCCTCGTCGCGCTGCTTGCGGCCGGCTGCGCCGACAGCCTTCCCTCGGCCAACGCCTCCAGCCCGACAACCAGCGCATCCGAAGCGGTGCCCGCCCTACCCTCGACGCTAACCCTCTTACATCAAGCACGCGGTGCGTCTGATTACACTCACCGGCTCACAGTGAAGCACGATGGGTACTGGGTCTGCGACGGCTGTGGCGCGAACGGGGCCACGCGAATCGGACGGCTCACAATCGATCAGGTCGGCGAGCTAGAGAAGGCCATGTTGGACCCTGGGCTGACCTCGGAGGATGACCAGAGACGGCCCAAGGCGGCCTGCGATGGCGACATGTTCACCACCATGATGACGTCCCTAGCCCTGGTCAGCTGGACAGGCTGCCCTGGGGATGTCCCGCCACCGATCACCGCATTGATCGTGCGACTGCTCACCGAGACGACGTCCATACCATCGGGTATGGAAAGCGCCAAGCCTTAATCTGCTAGAAGTCGGAGAACATGCCCGAAACTGCCTGGTCGCGATAGGGGATGTCATGCCCGTCCGTGCCCGGCCATGACCCCTCACGGCACTGCTAATAGCCCGCCGCGATTCCTCAATCGAACGTGCGGTTACGTCCAGCAGGCGGCGTCGAATCTCGTCCTCGGTGCCAGCGCCCTACAACTCCATGCACGTCAGAGCGCCGTCAAGTAATCCTTGACGGCGCTCTTTGTGTTTCAGAAGCCTCTCGGTGTTGGTCGGGTGGAGGGCTCTCCTCGGCAGGGCAGGCTTCAGACCGTCCCGAGGTTCTCGGTCGGGTCAAGGCTCGCCGTAGGCGACCGCGTAGCGGCTTGGCCTTGGCCCGGCCGGGGTTCTCGGGATGCCCTTGTGGTGACCTGGTGAGGGGAGCCCGGCTGCTCTCTGAGGCGGGCCGGGGTGGCGGGGCAGCGCCCCGCCTGTTTGCCACTACGACGAAGCGGGAGCCGCGTCGGTGACGGGGACCGGGGCCTGGGGTGGCGAGCCCATCAGCGGCGCGGGTTGTCACTCTGCGCGCCTGCCGGCCACTACAGGAGGTAGTCGCAGGCGGGCCGCCCGGCCGCCGGAACCTCGCTGAGACGCGCTAACGTGCCCGGACATCAAGCGCTGACGGAGGCGGACGTGAACGTGTGGAATGTCAAGCGCGATGAGGAGCGCGTGCAGTGGCAGTTGGTCCCGTTGGTCAGTGTGGGGCCTCTGTCGTTCGGCATGACCCGCGCCGAGGTGCTCGCTGCGCTGGAACCGGAATTTCCGCATCTTTCTGGAAGCCGAGAGGGGCTGACGCACTCCGGTACTCCGGCCTGGGGCGAGTGTGTGACAACGTACTACTCCAAGGACCGTCTGTACTGCGTTGCTATCGATGCGCTGCGCGGACCGCAGGTGACTGTGGATGGCGTGCCTCTTGTCGGCCGCGTGCCGTCTGAGCTGGAGGCATGGATGCTCGCGACGCAAGTTCCGGGGCTGCGCTATAGCCACGCCGCGGATCCGGAACTGGAGGAGATCGGGCTGGTCGTCCGACCGCAACGGGCCGGAGACGTCGTGCTTACCCGGCCGGTCTTCCTCCGCCGGTTGGCGGTCTCCTGGGACACAGTTCCGTCGGAGGAGTGGTTCCGATTCTGATCGCTTGGCTAGGCGGCGCTTACGTTGGCGCGGGCCGCCGCCCTCCGCGCGGGCCGAAGGCAGGAGCGCGGGCAGGGCGAGCGGCCACGGTGCGGCGCGTCAGCGCCGCCTTGAAGGCGTACAGGAATTCGTCACAGCTCGGCAAGGGAACCAGTCGCACTTCTGGCGAAGTCAGGCGCGCAGCGGGGAACCGGTCCTTTATCTACGAGGGACACCTCGGAAGGCTACGGCAACCGCGGCAGGTTCACTCTTGATCGACACTGCCGTTGGGGTCGGAAATGAGTCAGGCCCGGTCACTTCGTGACCGGGCCTGACTGTTACTACTGGTGCGCCGCCAGGGACTCGAACCCCGAACCCGCGGATTAAGAGTCCGCTGCTCTGCCAGTTGAGCTAGCGGCGCTCGTTGGCAACGGAGAGAACCTTAGCATGACGGTCCGGCGTATCTCCAATCGGTTACCGGACCTCCTCCCCGTGCTGCCGAACCCACCCAAACCACCCCCACAACCACCACACACCCACACAAACCCAACCAGCCAAGACGGCTCCCACACCCCGCTCCCCGACCACGGAGAGCGACATGTGAGCGCCCTCACTCGAAGATCATCCCGCGCCACGATCCGAGAATCCGTCAGAACCGGCCACACCACCCAGCACCCTGCGGCAGGATGTGAACCGGGACATTTCACCGTGATTCAGGCAGGTGGCGTATGCGTGCACTCCGCAGGCTCAGCGTCGCGGCGGTCACCGCCGCTCTCCTCGTACCCACGCTGGCTTCGTGTGACAGCGAACCGACCGGCTTCACCGCCGCGCAGAACCCGCCACCCGCCCCGCCCGCGCAGACCCTCGAACTCACGCCGGCCGCGGAGACCAAGGATCTCTCGGTCAGCGCTGAGATCGGGGTGACCGCGACCAACGCGAGCATCCGCTCGGTCGCCCTGTCCGACGCCAAGGGCAGGCTCGTCCCCGGCCGGATGCGCGCCGACGGCACGACCTGGGTGCCCGACAGGCCGCTGCAGTACAAGACGGCGTACTCGGCGACGGTCGTGGCGACCGACGGCCGCCGGGCGGTCACGCAGCGGACGTGGTTCACCACGATGGCGGAGCCGCCGAAGCAGGTCGGCACGGGCATGTACCTGTTCGACGACCACACCTACGGTGTCGCGATGCCGGTGGTGGTGGAGTTCTCGGAGCAGATCCCGGAGTCGGCGCGGGCGGCGGTGGAGTCGCGGCTGTTCGTGGAGACGACTCCGCACCAGCCGGGGGTGTGGCACTGGATGAGCGGGCGGCAGGTGACCTACCGGGCGCCGGAGTACTGGAAGCCGGGCACGGCGCTCACGGTGCGGGCGGCGCTGAAGGGTGTGCCGATGGGCGAGGGCCGGTACGGCGACGACGACCGCCGCGCCTCTGCCAAGATCGCGAAGGACCGGCTGGAGCTGATCGTCCGGAACTCGGACAAGGAGATCGAGGTGCTGCGCAACGGCAAGAAGGTGAAGTCGATGCCGGTGAGCCTCGGCAAGGCGAGCACCCCGTCCTCCTCCGGCACCATGGTGATCATGGACAAGCAGGCGTCCACCATCTTCGACACCACCGGCGAGCCGGGCGACCAGTACCGGGTGGCGATCCAGTACGCCCAGCGGCTGACCTGGGGCGGGGAGTTCATCCACTCGGCGCCGTGGAGCGTGGGCGACCAGGGGCGGCGCAACGTGTCGCACGGCTGCCTGAACGTCTCGCCCGGCAACGCCGTCTGGCTGTTCGAGAACACCCATGTCGGCGACCCGGTGACGGTCAAGGGGACGGGCGTGAAGCTGGAGAAGGGCAACGGGTTCACGGCGTGGGATCTGAGCTGGAAGGAGTTCGTGAAGGGCAGCGCGCTGCCGATCCCGGCCGACCTGCTCCCGGAGGTGGTCAACCCGCCGGTGTCGTCGGCTTCGCCCTCGCCGTCCCCTAGCGCCGTTCCCGTGCCCTCGGCGGTGTCTCCCACGCCCGCGGCCCGATAGTCTGGAAGCAGCCCCGATGTACGGTGTGAAGCCTCACTGAGGGCAACTCGCACCCCTGCGCGCAGCGTCATTGAGGCAGGATGGATGACGTTGTGTCGCGCACACCCCTCAACGATGGTGAGGAAGCTATGCCCACCCCCGACACCCCGATCAACCCGACGCTGACCCGGCGGCGCGCGCTGACCGCGCTCGGCCTCGCCGGTGCCGGTGTCGCCGGTGTGGCCGGACTGGCTGCCTGCACCGGCGAGAAGTCGCCGATCTGGAACGGCGGAAACGGCGACGGCGACAAGCCGCAGGAGACGCCGCCGAAGGCGAGCGTGACCATCTCCGGCCCCGCCGCCGACGCCAAGGACGTCCCGGCCGGCACGGAGATCGTGTTCGCGGCGACCGAGGCGCAGACCACCGAGGTCTCGCTCAAGGACGCCAACGGCGTCGAGGTGAAGGGTGCGATGCACCCGGACGGCGCCGGCTGGCTGCCCGAGAAGGCGCTGGCGTACGGCGCGACGTACACCGCGACGGTGACGGCGACCGGTGACGACGGCAAGCCCGCGACGGCGACCGCGACGTTCACGACCATGGCCAAGCCGGCCGCCGGCAAGCAGATCGGCGTGAGCAGCTTCCTGGCCGACAACGCCGTGATCGGCGTCGGCATGGTGCTGCTGTTC
>NZ_JBFAOU010000296.1:0-6001 GCF_040675365.1 Catellatospora sp. NPDC049609
CTCCACCGCCGGCGGCAACCCCGTCGTCCAGGAGACCTGCTCCGACATCGCCCGCATGCAGTGGGCCTTCAACGCCGTCGCACCCGGGACTCGTCACGGCGCCGCAGCGGTCAACCGCCGATGGCGATGTCGCTGACCTGTCCTCCGCCGGCCATGGTGAGCCAGGAGGAGTGGGTGCCCTGCTTGGCGAAGTAGTTGCCGCTGCCGATGAAGGCGAACCAGTCACCGCTGTTGACGGCGATGTCGCGCACCTGCCCGCCGGATGCCAGGCCGAGCCACTGCCCGAAGACCCCGCGCTTGACGTAGAAGTCCCCGGACTGGATCCAGCCGATCCAGTCCCCGCCGAGCACCACCTTCGTGGCACCGCCGGCGTTGACCCCCTGCCATGCCGCGTACGCGCCGTCCTTGGCGTACAGCACGCCCGCGGAGTTGACGAACGCGAAGCGGTTGCCGCTGATCGCGATGTCGCGGACCTGGTTGCCGCCGGCCATGGTCAGCCAGCCGCCGTGGATGCCGTCCTTGGCATAGAAGGCGCCGTCCTGGATCCAGCCGATCCAGTTGCCGCTGAGCTCGACCCTGGTGGCACCGCCCGCGTTCATCGCCCGCCAGGGCGCGTAGGCGCCGTCCTTGGCGTACAGGACGCCCGCGGAGTTGACGAACGCGAAGCGGTCACCGCTGATCGCGATGTCACGCACCTGCCCGCCGCCGGCCATGGTCAGCCAGCCGCCATGGATGCCGTCCTTGGCGTAGAAGGTGCCGTCCTGGATCCAGCCGATCCAGTTGCCGCCGAGCACCGCCTTCGACGCGCCGCCCGCGTTGACCGCCTGCCATGACGCGTACGCGCCGTCCTTGACGCTCAGCATGCCCGCCGCGTTCACGAAGGCGAAGCGGTCGAGGACCGCGCCGACCGGGGGCAGGTCTGCGAAGGGCAGGTTGATGGGAGCGCCCTTGGTGACCGTGCCGCCGCAGGCGTAGGCCGGGGTGATGTCGTGGACCGCGTTGTTGCGCCAGATCTCGAAGTGCAGGTGCGGCCCGGTGGAGTTGCCGGTGCTGCCGACGTGGCCGAGCAGCTGGCCCTGCTGCACCGCCTGCCCCGCGGTGACCACGGGCGCCTGCACCAGGTGCAGGTACCTGGTGACGTAGCCGGCGGCGTGGGACACGGTCACGGTGTTGCCGCCGCCGGAGGTCCAGCCGGCGAAGGTCACGGTGCCCGGGTAGGCGGCACCGATCGCCTTGCCGCCGTTGCCGGCGATGTCCACGCCGTAGTGATCGCTGTCAGTGCTGCCGCACCGGTTGGACAGCACCCCGGTGACGACGCCGTCCACCGGTTGCGTCATCGCTCCGGCCTGCGCGGCTGCCGGCTGCGCCGGCACCAGCACGAGCCCGCTCAGGACGACCGCGGCCGCGAGGGCCCACCG
The DNA here is from genome assembly GCF_040675365.1 of Catellatospora sp. NPDC049609. NCBI lineage: Bacteria > Bacillati > Actinomycetota > Actinomycetes > Micromonosporales > Micromonosporaceae > Catellatospora > Catellatospora sp. NPDC049609. The sequence goes on from NZ_JBFAOU010000296.1 coordinate 1,419, forward strand.
TCCTGACTTCACCATGTTCCTGATCATTTGCGCATGTCTCCTGATCGCCGGGGGTGGGCTGCCGCGTCGCGCCGGTCAGAGCTTCGAGAGGATGAAGTTCTTCGCCGCGGTCTGCACGGCGGAGGTCTGGTACTTCGTGCCGTGGACGTCGGTGGGGTCGGCGGCGTTCTGGCACCACTTGTCGCCGGTGTAGCAGTAGGAGCGCAGCCGGCTGTTGAACTCGCTGAGCACGCCCGCGCCCTTGGGCCAGGTGCCGGTGTTCGGGGCGCCGCCGGCGTTGTAGGGCTCCCCCTTGCGGTAGGTGGGGTCGCCGAAGAACACGACCGCGGCGATGCGGCTGCGGTAGGTGGCCGCGATCCGGTTGGCCGAGTCGCTGGCCAGCGCGTCGCCGATGACGTGCGCGCCCTGCGAGTAGCCGATCAGGACGAACCTGGTGGCCGATGAGCAGGTGGTGCCGAGCGAGGTGACCAGGTTCTTGAGGTTGACGGTGCCCTGCTGCTGGCTGATCGGGTAGATCGGTGCGATGGCGGTCGCCGGGTACTTCAGGGCGATCCGCCGGGCGGTGCGCGACGTCTCGGTGACCACGCTGGAGGTCAGGTTGAGCCGGCCGCCGAACCCGCCGCTGGCGTAGTGGTAGGTGCCGCCGCCGCTGCCGGCGGCCTCGTTGGTGCCGCGTACCCCGATGACGATGACGCCGGGGCAGGTCAGGGTCGAGCTGACGGCGTGGGCGGGCGTGGCGACGGCCGTGGCCGCGGCGAGCGTGGCCACTGCCAGGCCCGTGGTCAGTGCGGTACGGCGCAGCCGTGCGGTGAACAGCCGGGGACGGGTCTGTCGCATCGACATCCTCCTGGGGGTCTCATGTGGTCGCATCGTGGCACGGGTGCCGGCGAGCGGCGTACATCCGGCATACATCGAAGTACATCGCGCGCGAGAGCCTGGCGGAACCTGTCGGGGACCGGGCTGGACCTGCGCGTATGAGACTTGCGTGTGCGGCCGCGTGAGGGGCGCACAGCATCCTGTGTGGACCCTGGTCCGCTCTCCGCCGACGCGGGCGGCGCCGGCGCCCGGTGGGCGCGCGCCGTCCGGTCGCGATACGTCCCGGGCGGCGTCGTGCGTCTTGCCGCCGACGCCGTCCGGGAACCCCCACCGCCGTCGTTCGCAGCAGAAGGAGCGGTATGCAATCAGTAGAGACATCATCCGGGCACGGGTCGCGGCCCCGTGGCACGGACCGGCGGCACCTGCTCGGAATGATCACCGCCGCCCTCGCCGTCGGCGTCATCCCGGAGGCCTGGCTCGCGGAGGCCGCGTACGCCGCACCGGCGTGGAACCGGCCGTTCGACAAGTGGATCCCGATCACGGCGCCGTACGGCATGCGCACCGACCCGATCACCGGTGAGTCCCGGATGCACTACGGCACCGACTACAGCACCGGCGGCATCCTGGGCTACCCGATCCGGGCGTGCGCGGCCGGCACGGTCAGCGTCGGCTACAACGCCGGCGGCTTCGGCCACTACGCCACGGTCACCCACGCCGACGGGTGGCGCACCCTCTACGGCCACATGCGCGAGGCGCCCGTGGTCGGCAGCGGCACGCAGGTCGCCGCCGGGCAGCACCTCGGCAACGTCGGCTCGACCGGCCGCTCGACGGGCCCGCACCTGCACCTGGAGATCACCCAGCAGGGGCAGTACCACAACCCGGAGTCGATCCTCGCGGGCGCGCCGTACGCCGGGGCGCCCGGCACACCCCCATCCATTCTCACCAAGGACGGACTGATGTACCTCATCTGGAGCACCGGCGGCACCGGCTACCTGGTCACCCCGAACCGTGTCATCGGGCTGCGGTCGATGGCGCACTACAACCTGTTCAAGCGGATCATCAACTCCAACCAGGCCGCCGCCCAGCCGGAGGTCTTCAACGCGCTGGAGATCGACCAGATCAACGCGTACCTCAACGGCACCGTCCCGGCCTGAGCGGCACGAGCGGCGGCGGACGGTCCCGCGTCAACCTTCCGGCCCGGCGGCACTGTAGCGGCGGCGCAGCCGCGCGACCTCGCGCGGGAGCACGTCGAGCAGGGCCGCCGCGGGCTGCGGCCCCGGATGGTGTGCCAGTAGCGCGACGACGTCGGTGAAGCCGTGCACACGCGCCCGCGCGTCGTAGTCCGCCCGCACCGCGGCGGCCTTGCGGGCGGCCGCCGCGGCCAGCCCGGCGGCCGCACCGCCGACCCGGGCGTTGTCCGACCAGCGGCGCCGCATCGCCGCCGACCCCAGGACGGCGTCGGCGGCGAGCCCGTGCCGGGCCCGGTAGGCGGGCGAGGTCAGGCCGTGCACCACCAGGTGCTGCGCCAGGTTGGCCCGGGGCAGCCAGCATTCGAGGCAGTACAGGCGGCCGTCGTCGGCGTGCGGCTGTCGGCCCGCGATCACCGGCACCCCCGGTGGCGGGCCTGGGGCAGGCCGCGGCCCGCGGGTGCGGGCGATGCCGTGTCGCGTACGCCACCAGCGCGCCTTGGCCGCGGTGCAGCCGAGCAGGGCGCCGAGCTGGGCATGGCTGAGCTCGGTGGTCGCGGCGAGCAGGGCGGGCAGGTCGGCGTGGCCCAGGCCGGCGGCCAGCTCGTCCATGGCCGTGGCGGCGTGCTCGGCCCGGCGTCGGGCGTGCTCGGCCAGCCGCAGCCCGGCGGCCCGTTTTCCCGCCTGGACACCGGCGCGGTGCTCGGTGCGGGTTTTCGCCTCGCGGCCGCGGCGCAGGCGTTCGTCGCGTTCGGCCGGCGGCTGGGTGAGGAAGTCCCGCACGCGCGGGTCGGTCTGGTACCGGTCGCGGGCGCGCCGGGTGGCGGCGTCGCGCAGGCCGGAGCCCATCAGCGCCCGGGTGGCGGGCAGCTGGAACTCCGCGCGGTAGGCGGCGGGATCGGTGCCGTGCCCGGCGACCAGATGCGTGGCGAGCTGGCGGCGCCACCTCCCGCACACCCGGCACAGCAGCTGCCCGTCGGCCTCCGGCTGCTCCCCCGGGCGCAGCGCCGCCAGCTCGGCGGCCGTGGCGGTGGCGCGGTACCGGCGGGTCACACCGGATCCACGTTGGACGGTTGATGTGGCAGGATCACCCCGCGGCGCGGCGGCGTGAGGCCGACCGGCCGGCGATCCCGACGGATGTACGAGAAAGAGGTCCGGCCATGGCCCGAGACTTGGCCCCGCGGCGGGTCGGCGACGGCAGCATGTTCGCGTTCGCCGTCGCCGCCAGCTCGCCGTTGACGGTGCTGGTGGGCGGCATGGTGGCGACGTTCGCGGCCACCGGGATCGTCGGCGTGCCGTTGAGCTTCCTGGTGCTGGGCGCGGTGCTGTGGCTGCCGGCGGTCGGGTACGCGGCGATGTCGCGCCGGGTGGGTTCGGCGGCGCCGTTCTACGCGGTGATGGCGCGCGGGCTCGGCCCGGCCTCGGGCGTGACGGCGGGCACCGTGGCGCTGGTGGCCTACAACTGCATCCAGGTCAGCTTGTACGGGCTGCTCGGGCACACGGCGTCGGGCCTGGTCGGCGGGCCGTGGTGGGGTTGGTCGCTGCTGATGTGGGCCGTGGTGGCGGTGCTGGGCCTGGCGCATGTGGAGCTCAATGCCAAGGTCCTGTTGGCCGCGCTGGCGGTCGAGGTGGTGCTGATCCTGTTGTTCGACGTCGTCGCGATCGCGTCCCCGGCCGGCGGGTCGCTGGACACCGGTCCGCTGTTCGACCCGGCGACGCTGCTGGTCGACGGCGTCGGTGGCGTGTTCGCCCTGGGCATCGCCGCGTTCGTCGGCTTCGAGACCGCGCCGATCTACGCCGAGGAGGCCCGCTCCGAGCGCGCCGCGGGGCGCGCGACGCTGGCGGCGGTGGTGTTCCTGGGCGGGTTCTACGCGGTCACGGCGCTGGGCCTGACCGCGGCCGTCGGGCCTGCCGCGGTCGTCGACGCCGCCCGGGCCGGCCTGCTGCCGATGGGCGTGATCCAGCAGCGGTTCGGTGGGCTGTTCGCCGACCTGACCACGGCGCTGCTGGTGCTGTCGATGTTCGCGGCCGCGCTGAGCTTCCATCACTCGATCGCGCGCTACACCTACGCGATGGCCCGCGAGAACGTCCTGCCGGGGCGGTTGGCCCGCACCTCCGGCGGGGTGCGGGGCGGCACGCCGGTGGGCGGGTCGGTGGTGCAGTCGGTGGGCGCGTTCGCGGTGATCGTGGGCTTCGCGGCGGCCGGGGTCGACCCGTTCACCGGCCTGTTCGTCTGGCTGTCGACGATCGGCGCGCTGGGCGTGCTGACCCTGGTGGTCGCCACGACCGTGGCGGTGCTGGCGTTCTACCGCACCGAGCCCGCCGCGCCGGAGCCGCTGTGGACGCGCACGGTCTCCCCGCTGCTGGGCCTGCTGGCGGGCGGTGCGGTGCTGGTCGTCGTGGTGGTGAACACCGGTGCGGTGCTGGGGACGGCGCCCGGCTCGGCGCTGGCCGCCGTCCCGGCCCTGGTCATCCCGGCCGCCGCGGCGCCGGGCTGGGGGGGGGGCCCGGGCCTGAACGGAAGATCAAAACTCGTTACATCCCGAACAAACCTATTCATAGCCGGTTGCCGAGTCAGGA
>NZ_JBFAOU010000297.1:0-5938 GCF_040675365.1 Catellatospora sp. NPDC049609
GTCCTATCGGGAGCTTCACTTCACGGCCCGCATCCCCACGCCCAGTTGATCAACCTGAGACATCCACATCTATCAGGATGAAATGACCTCAGTGCGCTGGGTCCTGTACGAGGCTGCGGTGTTCGTACGGGTCGAGGCTGACGAGAACGGCGCGAACACCGAGATCACCAAGGTGGTCACCGCCAACGATGCCGACGTGCTGCGCCTGGCGCTTCACCGGGGGCGCTTCGTGGTCTATGATGAGAACTTCGAGCCGGTGAACGACGATCTGCGGCTGGACGGCATCCGGGGCGCCGTGTCGGTCGCCGAGGACCGGCACCGCTGGCCGGCCAAGGAGTACCCCGCGTGGGACGACGGTCCCGATCCCCGGCGATACCCCGATTTGTACGCCGATGATGAGGGCGAGGACCCGTTCGACGGCGACGATGACGAGCTGGAGCCGCTCGAGCTGTGGTGATCGGCGAGACGGCCACCAGGTGCTCGCCGCCGCCGATCGCGGTCGCAGCCAGCTGCTAGCACTCAAGATCGCCGACGCTGGGAGTCTGGCGCTGCGGGGCCGTAGCCCAACGGCAGAGGCACACGGCTTAAAACCGCGTCAGTGCGGGTTCGAATCCCGCCGGCCCCACATCAGCGCAAGCGGCACCGACGCCACGCCTGGGAAGTGTCGCCGTCGTGCCAGGGGCGTTGTACCGATCATGGACACCATCAACACCCGGTGGCACACCCAGCACCGGCCCGTACTGGCCGCAGTCGTGGCCGACGCCGACCGCGGCGCCGACACCGTGGACCTCGACGCCTGCGCCACCGTGCTCAACCTGAGCCGTGACGAGGTCGCGGCATCGCTGGACACGCTGCGCGACGCCGGCTTCCTGCAGACCCGCCCGGTGCCAGGCACCGGCCGGACGGCTGTCACCAGGGTCTGCCCGCTGGCCCGGCAGGTCCTGGGCACCGGCCCGGCCACACCGAAGCAGACGGCCGCCGGGCGGGCCTACGAGCAGGTCGTCCTGCGGGCCCCGAGCCGCTGACGCAGGCCGGTCAGCCCTCGCTGGACTGGGCGGCATTGCGCCGGCGGCTGCCGCCGCGCCTGCGCAACTGCACCCCGGCTTCGACGAGCATCTGGTGGATGAACCCATACGAGCGCCCCGTCGCTGCGGCCAGCGCCCGGATGTATTCATCCGCTGTGTAACGCCGGACCAGGTCCTCGCCGAACGCCCGGCGCTCGTCCCCGGCGCTGCGCCGGGTGGCCGAGGAGGGCCGCGTACCCGATGGCGGGGCTCTTTGCTGGCGGAGGAGGCCTCGCAACCAGGTGGTCTCCTAACCGACCTTCACCACGACGGTCTGCGCCGCCTTGTCATGCAGGCACTGTTGAAGCGGTTTGTCCCACAGCTGCCAGAACCCGTCGAGGTAGACGAAGAGCGGAACGCACGTGCCGAGCAGGCGCTCTACCCCCCAGCGCTTGGTCAGCGCGCCGCGGGTCAGCGTTCCGGCCGGGTCCACCGGCACCACGCGGATCTTCATGGCCTTCTTGCCGAGGGTCTGGCCGCCCTTACGGTACTGGTACTCCACGTAGTAGGTGTACGCGAAGAGGACCGACAGGCCCATGGCCAGCGCGAAGACACCCATCAACGGGCCCACCACGGACCACATCTCCCCCAGCGTGGGCTGATGGGAGGGGTCGCCGTAGACGTCCGGCTGCGCCTGCACCTGCGCCATGAGGCGGGACACCCAGACGAACATCAGCGGCACCATGATCACAAGGCTGACCACCGAGCCCAGCGCGCCGTCGATCAGGTATGCCAGCAGCCGGTCGGCGAAGCCCGCCAGCGGCTGCCCGTTCGGCGCGGCCGGCGCCAACGCCGGATGCCAGGCGCCGGGCGGAGGCGGCGGGGGGACCCAGCCGGTCGGCTGCCCCGACCACGGGGAGTGCGGGCCCTGCGGGGGCGCGGGTGAGGAGGGGGAGAGGGCTACCATGCGCGGCATCCTCCCACGTCCTCGCAGCGGGGTCGGTCCCCTCGGGCGGCAACACCAAGAGCCCCGGCCGATGGCCGGGGCTCTTGGTGTTGCGGCGGAGGCCCCATCATCACTCGAATGCCAAGGCGTGGAGCCTCCGGGATCGATCGTCGAAGCTGCTCAGGGCTCCCGGACCACTCTCTCCAAGGCGCTCCCCGAGTTGCTGGCGGCCATCCCGTCGCCGCCGACCCTTCCAACGCTTCCCGGGTCAGGACACGGACGCGAATCGAGACTGGCGCCTGCCAGTGGCAGTCGTCGGGCGTCGGCGACGATGAGGTGTGCGGCGGCGGCCCGGCCGAGGTCGCGGGTGGTGGCCAGCATCTGCGAGGTGCCCGTGGGTGCTCGCCACCTACTGGCGGACGCCCCTTACTCGGACAGCCCCCGCTCTTGGTCGTCCTCCGCTGCGTTGAACGGAGCAACCGAGGCGTCGGTCGTGCGAGAACGGCGACGAACGGTGGCAACTGAGAGTAGAACTGAGACGCCAGGTAGTAGGCGGAGCGGCCGCGGTCGTGCGGCAGGACGGCTTAACCCATTTATGCATCGGCTACAACTTCGCCGAAGGCGTGCTCGCGCTGGTATCGGCGACCGGATGGGGGGTTAGAGTGGGGGAGCACGTACGTCCCGGTGACTTGGAAATCTGGACTGATCAGGTCGGCCAAGGACCGAATGTCCTGCTAATTGGCGGAGCGGGCGACACCGTGGAGTCGTGGCAGTTCCAGCTCGACGGGCTCGCCGATCGCTATCGCCTAATCGCCTTCGACAACCGCGGGGCAGGTCGAACGGCGATGCCCGAGGGTCCAGTCTCCGTCGAGATGATGGCGGATGATGCGGCCCAGGTCCTGCGGGCGCTCGGCGTTGCCTCTGCCCACGTCGCCGGGTTCTCTGGGGGCAGCATCATCGCCCAGGAGTTGGCGCTCCGGCACCCGGAGCTGGTCCGCAGCCTGGTCCTGCAGAGCACCTGGCCGGTGCCAGATACCTACCTTCGATCCTGGGGCGCTTTCGCCCGCTGGCTTGTCGAGTCCGCCCCGAGCGAGCGCGCGTTCCTCGAGGCGTTCTTCCTCGACATCTACACGGCGCGGGCCCACAACGACGGGACCGTCGCCCAGTTCATCGACGAGGTTCTCGCGTTCCCGCATAAGCAGAGGGCCGCAGACTTGCAGCGCTACCTCGACGCCTTCCTCGATCACGACACGACCGACCGACTGCCGCAGATCACCGCCCCGACTCTCGTCCTCGCCGGCGGCCAGGACTCGACCGCACGTCCGCCGCTCGGCCGCGCCGTCGCCGAGCTGATCCCCGGCGCCCGGTTCGAGGTCATGGAGGAGGAGGGCCACCAGCCCTTCCAGGAGATCCCGCAGGAGTGGAACGCCCGTGTCGACGCCTTCTGGCGGGAGGTTGAGGCACGAGGCTGAGAAATCGAGCGGCTGTATCGGAAACGAGCATCTCCGGGCGGCGGCCGCCGTGCCTGGCGAGACCACTAGGAGTGACCGGCGCTCGCTCCCGCCATGTTCGACGTCGCATTCGTGGGGCATGATCGCTGCGTGGCAATCGATCGCCTGGAACTGATCACACAGGCGCAAGCGTTCACCCATGCGCATCCGGAGCACGCGACCGCCGTTGCGCGATGGCTCGCCTGGAGCCTGCCGCGAACTGACGTCGATCCTTTCCGCCCGGATCCCAGAGCCATCATGACGTTCTGCCTTCAGACCGGTACCGACGAGCGGGGGGGTCTGGCAGTGGCGATCATGGCGTCGCCCCGCCGGCCCGGCCCCCGCCGCCTACCCATCCGTCCGATCGTGGCTGACCTTGGAGCGCCGCCTGCCAGGCCGGCAGGTTCGGTACGGCGTGCGGAGGACCAGTTACCTGCCCGTGCCCGAGGCCGTCACCGACCCGGCGGCCGATGCCCGGCGTGCCAGGGCCGCGGTGTGACCGGCGAGCAGTTCATCATGAACGCCGGTGATTCGGTCCAGATCCTCGTCGACCTGCTGTGCCTAGTGTGTGGTGGCTGCGGCCAGGCAGCCCACGACACCTGTGCGCCATCGCGGCACATCGACTGGGACCCTGCCGACGACGAAGACACCGACTACTGGGACCAGGAGCGCTGCCCCTCCTGCCAGGGCCGCACGTGGAACGCCAACCAGGCGTTCACCCGGCCTGACGACCCGGACGAGACCGATGAGGTCTACCTGCGCGCCCCGTGCGGCTGCGCGGGGCAGGACATGGTGAACATCGAGTTCGTGGAAGATGCGGTGCCGGACGACGTGATGTCGGCACTGACCGCCGCGATGGCCACGACACAGCTCGTGGCGGCGGTACGGGCGGCGGCGAGCACTCCACGGCGCGCGGCGATGTCGACCGCATCATGCGGACCATGATGAACGAGGCGCTTGAGGACTAACGTTCGCCGAACTGGCGTTAAGCAAGATCATTTTACGTCCGGGCGGTGGAGCCTGCACTCGAGCCTCGTACATGCGCGCACCGAGTTGTACGGGCCCGAACTCCACCGCCACGGTGCTCGGATGACCGTACTGATCCTGATCTTCGGCCCCGTGTCGGGTGCACACTTCAACCCGGTGGTGACCCTGGCGGACTGGCGGTTGCACCGCCGTTCCGGTGGTGGCCTGACCGCCGGTGGTCTGTCGCGCGGCGCGCAGCCCGGCCGCCGCGCTGGCCGCAGACGGTCACCATCACCATGACCGCGGCCCCTCCCCCGTGATGCCTTCGCGGTGCCCATATCTGCGGTGCCCACATCTCGGGAGGTTCACCGGGCGCGGGCTGCGCCGGAGTTCTTCGAGAGCATCAGGCCGGAGGTGTCGACGGCCTCGAAGTCGGAGCCCTGCAGGTTCTTCAGTGCGCGCAGCGCTTCGTTGGACCAGCGCTGGTCCGACGTGCCGGTCAGGTACCAGGGCGAGCCGTTGTCGGCCACTATGACGCCGTAAGTCTTCATCGCCTCGGCGATGACGCGTGCCTGCTTGGGCATCTTCGAGGTGTTCACACTGGCCTTCAGTCGCAGCCGCAGACCCATCGGCGGCAGGTTCGGATCCGAGGAGCTGGACGCGGCGTGTCGTGCGGGCCACACTTAGGCGTCGCGCGAGCGCGGGACGGTGATGCGCAGCGCGTGGGTGATGCGCCCGGCGGCGACCTCCTCGTAGCGGACCAGCCCCGCGAAGATCGACAGCCCTGCCGCGTCGGCCGAGGTCCAGCCCGCTGGGCGCAGCTTGTTGGACCGCAGGTCGAAGATCGCACCGGAGCCGGCCTTCCAGCCGGAGCCCGCCGGGTAGGCGGCGTACAGTTCGTACACCTTGCAGGCGGCCGGGTCGTAGACGATGACGTGCCGGTCGCCGTCGCTGCCGCGCCCGCCCTCGACCTTCGCGTCGGCGGGGATCGGGTACGGGCCCTTGTCGCTCTCGCCCGCGTACTCGAAGCTGACCTTGACAGTCTTCTGGCCGGGCTTGACGGTGGTGACCGGGATGCCGATCGGTGCTCCGTCCCACAGGCCTTCGCCGAAATCGGGATGCATGCGCCTGGTCGCGCCGATGCTGTCGACGTACGCGGCCGACGAGCGGTGCAGCGGCAGCTTGGACACCTCCGCTCGCCAGATGCTGTCGGCCGGGAACACCCCACACGTGGCGGCCGGGGACGCCGAAGCTGCCGCGCTCGGGCCGTCAACTGCCGAAGGCGCCGCCGAGGGCGCCGGGACGAGGGCCGGGCCGGTGCTGCCGCAGGCGGCGAGTCCGAACACGAGGATCAGGCAGGACAGGCGCAGCGGCGCCGATGCGCGTAAACATGAATTCACGTACAGAATCTAGCTTGTCGTTTAACCTCCCCGGCCGATTAGCTGCTGCTACGGCCGGGGATCTCTGTGTGCACTGTGGACAGTGAGCGGCCTTGGCGTGATCATCAGTGTTGCTGAGACACAAAGATCACC
>NZ_JBFAOU010000298.1:0-5888 GCF_040675365.1 Catellatospora sp. NPDC049609
TGAACTTCGATGCGTACGCCCGAACGGCTGTTGATCTTGTCAACGCGCCGCTGGACGACCTGAGCCAGCTCCGCGCTGTCCTGCCGGGGCCGGACCCGAGCGACGCCCCGGCCAGCGGCACGATGACGGCCCAGGTCATCACGTCCGCGGCGACGTAGAGTCCGTGCGCCCGGTCCGTGTCGCCGGTGGCCAGTCCCGCGACGGCGACGGCGAGGAAGGCGGCGACCGCGCCGAACCAGCCCACCGAGGTGCTGACGTGTGCCGTGAGCGCGATCCGGCGCAGTGGCGGCGGCATGGGCATCAGTGGCCGCCGTGGGTGGGCACGTTGCCGGTGAGGTGGGCGATCAGGAACGCGCCCGCGAGCACGACTCCGACCAGCGCGAAGATCTTGAACCAGCGGGGCATGCCCGCGCCTGCGGGCGGGGACGGGGTCATGTCGACCTCCAGAGGTGCGGTGTCCGTGTCGTCGCCCAATTTAGCGATACAGTGTGTCTGTATCAAGACAGTCTGTCTTCATAGCGACGGCTCGTACACTGGCGTGGTGCCGAAGCTCTGGGACGCCACGATCGACGCGCACCGCCACGCGGTCCGCGAGGCGGTGCTGGACGCCACCGCCGCCCTGGTCGCCGAGCGCGGGCCCGCCTCGGTGACGATGTCGCAGGTCGCGGAGACCTCCGGCATCGGCCGCGCCACGCTCTACAAGTACTTCCCCGATGTCGAGTCGATCCTGCGGGCGTGGCACGAGCGCCAGGTCGGCGCGCACCTGCGCGAGCTGTCGGCGGTACGCGAACAGGCCGGCGACGCGCGCCGCGCGCTGGTGACGGTGCTGGAGGCGTACGCCCACATCTGCCGGCGGGCCCAGCACGGCGGCGACGTCGCGGCGGCGCTGCACCGCGGCCCCGACGTCGCCCACGCCCACGGGCAGCTGCGCGACCTGGTGGCCGAACTGCTCGCCGAGGGCGCGCGCACCGGCGACGTGCGCGCCGATGTGCCCGCGCCGGAACTCGCCGGGTACTGCCTCCACGCGCTGCAGGCCGCCGGCGCGCTGACCTCGCAGGCCGCCCTGCGTCGCCTGGTCACGGTGACCTTGGACGGCCTGCGCCCGCCCGCCTGACGCCGCCAGCCGGCGATCTCCATCTGCACCACCGGGAACCAGGACATTCGTCTTATCGGTGAGCGGCCGCACGTTCCGTTGGCCGTCCTAGGAGGATGGGCCGGGGGCCGGGGCTCCCGTCGGCACGAAGGCAGGACCGGTCGGCTCGGGTCTGTCCGCACGGCGGGTGCCGCCGGTCGCGCCCAGGACGAGACCCGCGACGACGACCAGCACGCCCGCGGTCTGGGTGAGGCCCGGCACGGCCTGGTCCTGCAGCGCCGCCGCGGCGAGGGTCGCCGCCGGGACCAGGCCGGCGAACATGCCGGCCCGCTCCACGCCGAGCAGCCGCAGCCCGGTGAACCAGGCCAGGAACGCCACGACGGTCATCATCACCGCGAGGTAGAGCAGCGTCAGCGCCTCGGTCGCCGTCGGCACCCGCAGCCGCCCCCACTCCCCCGCGGCCAGCCCCGCGACCAGCAGCATCGGCACCGCCAGCGCGCAGCTGTACGCCGACACCCGCACCGCGCCCAGCCGGGGCAGCACGGCGGCCGCCAGCAGCGAGAACGACACCTCGCACACCAGCGTGCCGACCGCCGCCGCCAGGCCCACCGGGTCGGCCGACCCGGCGCCGTGCACCAGCGCGGTGCCCGCGACGACGGTCACGGCGGCGGTCACCAGCCGCGCCGCCGGGCGCTGCGCCCGCAGCAGCGGCCCGGCCAGCGCGAGCCCGAGCGGCGCCGCGCCGACGACGGTGCCGACCACGGCCGCGTCGGCGTGCTCGAGCGCGGTCAGCAGCAGCGTGTTGAACAGCGCCAGGCCCAGCAGCGCCACCCCGCCGAGCAGCACCCACTCCCGGCCGTCCGGGCGGATCCCGCGTGACGCGCGCACGGGTCGGCCCAGCCGGGTGACGGGCGGCGGAACGGGCTCGTGGCCGCCCGCTGATGAGGCGCCGCCCAGGCGCGGGAACAGCCGCAGCAGCGCGGCCAGCAGGAGGGCGGCCAGCGCGTAGCGCATCGCCTGGCCGGTCAGGATCGGGTAGTCGAGAACGAGGCGGCTCAGGCTCACCGAGCCGCCGAGGATCATCATGCCGAAGCTGCACAGGGCCGCTCCGGCCAGGCTGTCGCGGTTCACGATCCGACGGTATGGTCGGCATTGGTACACCGGACAGGGCCACTTCGCACAGGGAATCGAGGACCAATTGGCGGTGCTGGAGGCGCTGCTCGCCCTCGACCGCGACCGGCCCGGCGTCGGCGAGCGGCTCATCGGGGCGCTGCGCGAGGCCGTCGCCCAGCAGCGCATCGCGCCCGGCACCCGGCTGCCCTCCAGCCGCGACCTCGCGGCCGACCTGGGACTGTCGCGCGGGCTGGTCGTCGCGGCGTACGAGCAGCTGGTGGCCGAGGGACGGCTGGTGAGCAGGCGCGGCTCGGGCACCACCGTCGCGCCCGCGCCCCCGCCCGTCCCGGCGTCCGCCGGACAGCCGTCGCCGCCGCCGGCCGGACGGGTCGCGCCGTTGCGGCCGGGCGTGCCGGACCTGGGCATGTTCCCCCGGGCGGCGTGGCGGCGGGCGTACGAGCGGGCGCTGACCGGCGCGCTCGACTCCGATCTCGACTACACCGACCCGGCGGGCGTGCCGCGGCTGCGCGCCGAGCTCGCGGCATACCTGGGCCGGGTGCGGGCGGCCCGGACCGGCGCGGACGGCGTCGTGGTCACCACCGGTGCGGCACAGGCACTCGGCCTGCTCGGGCGAGTGCTCGCCGCGCGCGGCATGACCGACGTCGGCGTCGAGGACCCGGGCAGCGCCGGCATCCGCGACCACCTGCTCGCGTACGGGCTCACGCTGCACCCGGTGCCCGTCGACGAGCGCGGCGCGGTGGTGTCCGCGCTCGGCCGCATGCAGGCCGTGTTCGTCACGCCCGCGCACCAGTTCCCCACGGGAGTCGTGCTGGCACCGGGACGCCGGGCCGAGCTGATCGACTGGGCGCGCCGCACCGGCGGTCTGATCATCGAGGACGACTACGACGCCGAGTTCCGCTACGACCGCGACCCCGTCGGCTGCCTGCAGGGCGTCGCCCCGGACGTGGTCGCGCTGGTCGGCTCGGCCAGCAAGGCGCTGGCCCCGGGGCTGCGCCGCGGCTGGCTGGTGCCGCCACCGGCCTGGCTGCCCGCCGTACGCAGGGCGAAGTCCGACGCCGACATGGGCGGCTCGGCGCTGGAGCAGCTGGCGTTCGCGGAGCTGCTCGGCAGCGGCGGGTACGACCGGCATCTGCGGCGGGCGCGGCGGGCGCAGCGCACGCGGCGTGACGCGCTCGTCGCGGCGCTACGCACACACCTGCCACAGGCCCGGATCTCGGGCGTCGCCGCCGGGCTGCACCTGGTCGTCGAGCTGCCGTCCGGGGTGGACGACCGGGCGCTGGCCGCACGGGCCAGGTCGGCCGGGCTCGGCCCGCTGGCCCTGTCCGAGCTGCGGCACGGTGGCGACGGCCCGCCGGGGCTGGTGCTCGGCTACGCCGCGCAGACCCCGGACGAGCTGACCGCCGCCGTCGCCACGCTGGCCGGGCTGCTGCCCTGACGACACCGCCACGCGGCGCCGGCACCCGACCGGTCGGGCACGACGGTGGGCCGGACGGCGTCAGACGAGGCGGGCGGAGGCGAGTAGCACCGGCGCGGCCAGGCCGGGCCAGTTGCCGGTGAGGGTCTCCCCGGCGGGGAGCGGGGCCGCGCCGACGACGCGGGCGACGGCCAGCTCGACGGTGTCGGTGACCACGGTCGTCGGGTCGCCGTCCACGGTCCGGACCAGCGTGCCGATGCCGGGCGCCGGGTCCCCCGCGCCGCTGCCCGTCACGGTCATCGCCGCCTCGCGGACCTCCTTGCGCCCGTCGACCTCGAAGTACTCCTCGGCCTGGCCGCCTCCGGTGAGGACGGCGTGCGCCAGCGCGGCCGCGTACACCGGGTCGCCGCACGCGTCGTACACCCAGCGCTTGCCGAGCACCTCGTGCTCGGTGGTGCCCAGCAGGAACGCGTCGCCGCCGGGCAGCGGCGCGCCGCGGTAGGTCAGCGGCGCGTGCAGGATCGGCCCGTCACCGGCCCGGACCAGGAGCGTCTCGATGCCCACCGCGCCGTCCGGGTCGTCGAACCGGCAGGCGGACACCCGTTCGACCGCGGCCGTGGCGTCCCCGGCGAACCAGGGGCGGCCCGGCAGCCATGCCGTGAGCAGCTCGAGTTTGGTGGGACGCAGGTACGCGCGGTGCAGCAGAGCCATGCCCCGCATCCTAGTCCCATGATCAGGTCTCGGGCGGCCCCGGCCGGGGCCGTCACACCGTCACCGGGGGTCGACGGGCAGCTCGTACTCGTCGGCGAGCCGGTCGGCGTAGGCGCGCGCCAGCTCGTCGCCGGTGGCGCGGACGCGCTCCACCAGCTCGGTGGCCACCCGGACCGCGCCCTCGTTCAGCAGCAGCGCGGCGAGCAGGCATCGGGACCGGTCGTCGAGCACCGCGGCGCCCCGGCGTAGCACCGCTTCGGCCTCGGCCCGGCCGCCCGGCACGGCCAGCAGCAGCGCGCCGAGCACCGCCAGCGCCCCGGCGTCGCCGCGGTCCACCCGCTGCCGGTGCGCCTGGATGGCGCGTTCGTGCTCGCCCGGCTCGCCGTGGTTACGCAGGAAGGCCGCGTACGCGGTGAGCGCGGCGACGTCCCCGGCCGCGACGGCCCGGACGTACAGCTTGCGCGCCTCGGCCGGGTCGCCCTGCCGGGCGCGCACGTTGGCCAGTCCCGCCAGCGAGCGCACGTCCCCGGCCGCCACCGCGCCGCGGTAGACGGCCTCCATGGCGGCGCGGTCCTCCCGGATGCCCGGCCGGTTGACCAGCCGGACGACGGCGCGGTGGTCACCGGCCTCGGCGGCCTGGCGGTAGAGGGCCGCAGCCAGCTCCGGCCTGCCCGCGTCGTCCGCCTCCTGCGCTGCGGCGAGCAGCGTGGCGATCGCGTCGGGCCGCGCGGCGTCGCGGAACGCGGCCTGGGCCAGCCCGATGGCGTACGCGTCCTGCGGGGAGGAGCGCAGCGCGTCCCGGGCCGCCGACCACAGCCGCCGTCTCATGCGCCGATGATGGCACCGCCGCGCCCGTTCGGGCAGGGGTCGATCCGGTGGATCGGCGCGTCAGACGACGTCGGCGGGCAGCCGCCACAGCAGCGCACCCTGTCCCGCCTGGAGCACGTGCGCCTGCGCCAGCGGGATCCAGAAGCACTCGAAGCGGATCGGCGCGTCCCCATGGTCGTCCTCGCTGCTGAACCAGCGCTCGGGGGTGTCCTCGGTGACGGTCAGGTGGAAGACGTGGCGGTGGTGCAGCTCGTACCGGTAGGGCGTGCTGTCGTAGGTGGTCTCGCCGAGCTTGCCGACCAGCTTGACCGTGCCGAGGCCGGTCTCCTCGGCCGCCTCGCGCAGGGCCGCCTGCTCCGGTGTCTCGCCCGGCTGCACGCTGCCCGCGGGGACCTGGATGCCGACCTCCTCCCAGCTGTAGTCGACGTGCCGGAAGACCAGCAGCCTGCCGTCGCGGACGATGTAGCAGAGCACCTTCTGGCGGACCGGCTTCTCCGGCATGCTCACTCCCCCGTCGGACTGTCGTCATCGGTGTCCGGCGTCGCCGCCGATCACGTGCGCCGGGCGACGTTACCGCCGGACGCGCGGCGCCGTCGAACCGTACACAGACGACCGGGGTGAGTGCCGCGACGGCCAGCGACACCGCGATGTGGGTTTTGCCGGCCGTCGCGGCGTTGAGGGCAGGGTTCACCGCCTACTTCACCACCC
>NZ_JBFAOU010000299.1:0-5824 GCF_040675365.1 Catellatospora sp. NPDC049609
GTAGCCGCGCGATCCGGGTGAGCACCTTCGCGGCCAGGGTCAGCGACGGCAGCGACCATGCGCCGGTCGCCGAGCGCGTACGCGCAGCTGGTGGCGGCCGAGTCGGCGGCGCTGCCGGACGGGCCGCTGCCCGAGCTGATCAGCTTCGGCCACTACAGCGGGGCGAGCCCGGCCGCCGCGCAGCGGTGTAGGTGGTCCGGGCGAGGTTGCCGTTCGTCGCCGGCGGGGTGCCGTTAGGCGCAAAGTCGCGCCCAACGCATCGATAGGCGCTGGTTGGTCGGCGGCCCGGCCTTAGGCTCCCCGGCGGGAGCCGAACGGACCGCACCGGGACAGCGGCCGTCGTCATCTGCCGAGGGCACCTCGCCGCGTCACGCGCGAGGACGGCAGGGCTCGTCCGCGCGGGCGCGGCAACCCGTCCCGCCTGCGCACCGTTTCGAGGAGCGGAAGCTCATGAAGCCACGCAAGGCTCTCTACGCACTGTGGTCGGCGGTGGCGGCCGTCATCGCGGCCGCGGTGGTGATGGTGGCGTCGCCGGCGGCGCAGGCCGCCACGCTGACCGAGGTCACCAACTTCGGCGCCAACCCCGGCAACCTGCGCATGTACCTCTACGTCCCGAACAACGTCGCGCCGCGGCCGGGCCTGCTGGTGGCGGTGCACTACTGCACCGGCAGCGGGCCGGCGTTCTACAGCGGCTCGGACTTCGCCCGCCTGGCCGACCAGTACGGCTTCATCGTCGTCTACCCGTCGGTGACCGCCAGCGACGGCTGCTTCGACGTCGCGTCCAGCGCCACGCTCACGCACAACGGCGGCGGCGACTCGCTCAGCATCGTGTCGATGACCAAGTACGTGCAGCAGAACTACAACGCCGACCCGAACCGCACGTACGCCACCGGCGTCTCCTCCGGCGCGATGATGACCAACGTGCTGCTGGGGGCGTACCCGGACGTCTTCAAGGCGGGCTCGGCGTTCGCGGGCGTGCCGTTCGCCTGCTTCGCCGGGTCGAGCAAGTGGAACAGCCAGTGCGCGCAGGGGCAGCTCTCGCGGACCGCGCAGGCATGGGGTGATCTGGTGCGCAACGCGTACCCGGGGTACACCGGGGCGCGGCCGCGGATGCAGCTGTGGCACGGCACCAACGACGAGATCCTGCACTACAACAACTTCGGCGAGGCGATCAAGCAGTGGACCAACGTCCACGGCCTGAGCCAGACCCCGACGTCCACCGACACCCCGCAGTCGAACTGGACCCGGACCCGCTACGCCAACGGCTCCGGCCAGGTGATGGTCGAGGCGGTCAGCATGGCGAACACGTCGCACAACCTGCCGGTGCAGGCGGCCTCGGCGATCGCGTTCTTCGGCCTGAACACCACGCCGCCGTCGCCGTCGGCCTCGGCGTCGCCGTCGCGGCCGCCGTCGCCGAGCCCGTCGGTGTCGGCCAGCCCGTCGCCGTCGCAGCCGCCGTCGCCCAGCCCGTCCACCCCGCCGCAGCCCGGCGGCTGCTCCGCGACGTTCACCATTGCCAGCTCGTGGGGCGCCGGGTACGTCGCGGCGGTGCGGGTGACCGCGGGTTCGTCGGCGATCAACGGCTGGCGGGTCACCCTGCCGCTGCCGTCGGGCAACACCGTGGTGAACTCGTGGAACGGCCAGTTCAGCGGCACGACGGGCACGGTCCAGGTCACCAACCTGGCCTACAACGGCAGGCTCAACGCGGGTGGTTTCACCGAGTTCGGCTTCCAGGCCAACGGCTCGGCGCCGAACCCGGCCCTGACCTGCACCGCGCTCTGACAAATCAGCGGCGCCGCTCCGCGTCCCGCGGTGCGGCGCCGCGCTCGGGTGGTGGTCAGCAGCCTTCGGGGAGGGTGAAGCGCCAGCGCTGCGCCTTCAGGATCGGGATGACCCGGTCGACGGCGTCGACGGTCTGGCTGCGGTCGCCGCCGCCGTCGTGCATCAGCACCACCGCGCCGGGCGTGACGCCCTCCAGCAGGCGGCGGGCGAGCTCGTCGGTGCCCGGCGGCTCCCAGTCGGCGATGGCCAGCCGCCAGCCCAGCGGCCGCATCCCCAGCGACGCGGCGATCTCGGGCGTCTGCCCCCAGGCGCCGTACGGCGCGCGGAAGTACGGGATGCGGGCGTGCGGGACGGCGCGGCGGATGGCGGCGCTGGTCTGCGCCAGGTCGGCCCGGACCTGCTCTGGCGTCAGCGCGCTCAGATCGTCGTGGCGCATGCTGTGGTTGCACAGCGTGTGCCCGGCGGCGGCGATCCTGCGCACCACGTCGGGGTGCTGCTCGACGTGCTCGCCCCACAGGCAGAACACGGCCTTGACGCGGTGCGCGCGCAGCACGTCGAGCAGGCGCAGGGTGTCGGCCGGGTTGGGCCCGTCGTCGAAGGTGAAGCTGACGACGTTGCCGTGGCCGCGGGCGGTGTCGATGATGTCGGCGCTGACGGCGGGCTCGGCCTGGGCGGTGCCGGCGGTGCCGAGGGCGAGGCCGACGGCGCTGAGCGCGACGGCCAGCCGCGGGACGCGGCGGGTCAGGGCGTACGAGGACATGCGCTGGCCTTTCGGGTCGGGGCGCCGAAGCGAGGGGCGGAGCCGGTCCGTCCGAACGGAACTCCATCGGCGCAGGTCATTGTCCGCAGCGCGTTTCCGCAGCGTCAACAACTTCCGGAAAGTTTCATCGCCATGCGTGCGGCCGAGGATCGGAGGGTGTTGTCCGGCAATGCTGATCGTGCACCATTTTGGATGGATGGCCGGGAGAAGAAGCTCCGAGAGTTTTCCGAAAGTCATTGACGTGACTTGATGGCAGGCGAAATACTGCGGTCGCGTCCGGGCCTTCCGAGGGGCCCGGCGACGGCGGGTGGCGCGACATGGGTGGTCGGCGGAGTAGGGCCGTCCGGTCGCACCCGCACCGCCCGGCGTCACGCCTCATCCGGGGGCGGAGCAGAAAAGGGGCCGGCCCACCCGACGGCGGACCGGCCCCCCTCTCACCGCGCGCCGGTCACCGGCGCGGCTTCTGCGGGATGCGCGGCAGCACGTACGGCGCCCCGAGGTAGATCAGGTCGGCCTTCATCAGGTTGTACGCCCGCTTGGGCTGGTAGTTCTCGTCGTAGATGTTGGCCAGGCCCTCGTTGCCGAACCAGTTCGGCACCCACGAGTACTTGTCGGTGAAACCCCACACGGTGAACGACAGGCAGTGCCGGTCGGCCAGGCAGGCCTGCAGCAGCACGCTGTAGTTCGCCGCCGACGCCTGCAGGCGCGGGTTGATCTCGTTGGAGTCCCCGTTCTCCACCGCCTCGGTGATCTGGCTGCGCACGTCCACCTCGGTGAACGCGGTGGCCAGGCCCAGCCCGGCGAACTTCTTCAGCGCCGCGGCGACCTGCAGCGTGTCGTAGTTGCCGTACTGCGTGCCCAGGTGGCCCTGGCTGCCGACGCCGTCGATCGGCACGCCGGCCGCCCGCAGGCCCTTGGCCATGTCGTACACGAACTGGGTCTTGTCGTTGGCCGGGTCGCCCGAGCCGAACGCCTCGATGTTGTAGTCGTTGTAGAACAGCAGTGCCTTCGGGTCGGCGGCACGCGCCCAGCGGAACGCGTCGGCGACGTAGTCCGGGCCCAGGTGCTGCGCCCAGAAACCCTTGTAGTGCAGGGTCGGCGGGTTGTCCCACGGGTCGCTGACGGCCTCGTTGACCACGTCCCACTGCCAGATCTTGCCCTTGAAGTGGGTGACCACGTTGGTGATGTGGTTGCGCAGGATGTCGCGCAGCTCGGCGGTGCTGATCGAGCCGTCGGCGACGCCGCTGGTCAGCCAGCCCGGGAGCTGGTTGTGCCACACCAGCACGTGACCGCGCACCCGCTGCCGGTTCTGCTTGGCGAAGGCGATGAGCTCGTCGGCCGGGCCCCAGTTGTAGGTGCCGCGGGTGGGCTCCAGGCTCTCCCACTTCATCACGTTCTCCGCGGTGACCGTGGAGAACTCCGAGGCGGCCAGCTCGCGGTAGCGCGGGTCGGCGGCGTCGTTCAGCGCGGCCATGTCGACCGCGGTGCCGATGTAGAGGTCGTGGCGCATGCCGAGGGTGCGCAGGCTCTGGCTCGCCGGGTCCGGCTGGTGGCCCGCCGTGGCGGGCACGGAGTTGAGCGCGCCGGCCGTCGCGAGGGCGACCACGCCGGTGGCCATCCACCGTCTGAGCTTCATGTGCGTTCCTTCCGTGAGGGGCGGTCGACGGACGTCGACGAGGGTGCACGGGGGATTGCGTGGTGCGTCGGTGTCGCGGACCGCGATCGCGAGACGGGGCGATCCGGTCCGATCGGGAGCGACGCCGAGAGTTCCGGTCGTTGTTCCGTAACTACGCCGGAACGTTACGGTGACCGATGTGGGCAGTCAACCACGAGAACTTCCGGAAATGCCTTGCCGGTACGGGTGACGCGGGCGCGCCACGGCGTCGAAAGTTTCATCACTCAGTGCTCGAGGTAGGTGGCGTGGTCGAAGTCGGCGTACACGCCGTCGTTGCCCAGGTCCTGCACCCACAGGCCGAGGAAGGCGCCGGTGAAGCCCCAGGCCGCGGGCTCGCCGTCGATGATCAGGGCCGCGTGCTCGTCGGACAGGATCGTCGCGTCCAGCTCCACCGGCAGCTCCTGCCAGCCGTCGCCGAGGTCGTAGGCGAAGCGCACCACGGGCCCGTCGTACACCGCGCGCAGCCCGACCCGCGACGCCGTGCCCGCGTCGACGGTCAGGTCCGGGTACGCCTTGCGCCGGCCGCTGTCCGCGCTGAGCAGCTCCAGCACCACCCGGCCGTCGTCGGCGCGGGTCAGGTAGAGGTAGTACCAGTTCAGGGTGTTGTAGTACGCGGTGATGCCGGCCAGGTGCCGGTGGTCGCCCGGCGCGAACTCGACGACCGTCTCCAGCGAGCAGCGCTCGGCGCCGACCCGGCGCGCGACCAGGCTCGGGGTCTGCTTGCCGACCGGTGACTGCCCGCCGTGCACGCGCAGGTGCGACGGGCGCGAGCACAGGTCCAGCCAGTCCTGGGCGGCGGGCCGGCGCAGCGTCGACCAGCAGGTGGCCAGCTGCGGGGCGTCGAAGTGGTCGGTGGCGGGCTCGTCCGGCCACGGGTGGGCGGGCAGGTCCGGGGCGGGGAACTCGTCGGCCGGGATGCCGCCGGCGATGCTCGGCCAGCCGCCCGGCGACCAGTCCACCTTCTGGATCGCGGTCTCCCGGCCGAGCACGCAGTTGCCGCGCGGGCTGTACGGGCGCCCGACCAGGTGCGCCAGGTACCACTCGCCGCGCTGGGTCTGCACCAGGCTGCCGTGGCCCGCCTTCTGCAGCCGCAGGTCGGGGCGGTCGACGGAGGTGAGCAGCGGCCCGATCGGGTCGACCTCGTAGGGGCCCAGCAGGTTGCGGGAGCGGGCGACGGTGACCTGGTGCTCCCAGCTGGTGCCGCCCTCGGCGGTGACCAGCCAGTACCAGCCGTCGTGGCGGTAGAGGTGCGGTCCCTCGGTCAGCCCGGCCGCGGTGCCGGTGAAGATGATCTGCGCGTTGCCGACCAGCTGCCGCTTGTCGCGGTCGTAGCGCTGGATCTCGATCCCGCCGAACCGGTCGCGGCCGGGCCGCCAGTCCGCGCTCATCGACAGCAGCCAGGTGGACCCGTCCTCGTCGTGGAACAGGGCGGCGTCGAAGCCGTGGGAGTGCAGCCGGACGGGGTCGGACCAGGGGCCGGTGATGTCGGGTGCGGTGGTGAGGAAGTTCTGAGGGTCCCAGTAGCCGCTGGCGAAGCTGGCGACGTCGCTGTAGACGAGGTGGAACAGGCCGTCGTGCCAGGTGAGGTCGGGTGCCCAGACGCCGTT
>NZ_JBFAOU010000300.1:0-5792 GCF_040675365.1 Catellatospora sp. NPDC049609
TCTGTTTCATACCAAAGGAATCATCACGAGGATGAAATAAATTGGCACTGGCTTAAATAGCACCCTGTTGAGTTCTCAAAGAACAAGCACACACCTTGCTGGTGTCCCACATTGTGGGATCCCGCTCGGGGCAACTCGTCTAACTTACCCGATCACCTGGCCCGTGTCAAGCTAATCTTTCCTGATTTTTCAGGATCGATTTCCATCGACGTTTCAGCTGACCAGCCCGAACACACTGCCACTTTGTAGTGGTTAGATCAGTTCGGAAGAACCTGCAACCCGGCCGGCGGTCACTTCCGAGAAGAATCTCGGCGGACTCATCCGCCCGGCTCGTTGCCGGCTCGAAGAACATTACCCGGTCGGTTTCGCGAGCGCAAGTCCCGCACCACCCAGATGTCCCGCGGTTTCCGGACTTCGACTTGAGCTTGTCGCTCGCGTGTTTTGTCCGTTCCCCGCTGGCAGAGAGAACATTACGCAACGCCTCGGCGGCCGTGCAAATCGGGGGGCTGCGGCCCCGATCACATCAGACCTGAGCTGGGAAAACAGTCCCTGCAACGGCACCGAGCTCGATGTCGGCCACCCGTGCCCGCAGCACGACGGTGTCCCCGTCGGCCAGGAACGTGCGCTCCTCGCCCTTCACCATCACCGGCTCCCGCCCGCCCCAGGTGAGCTCCAGGAACGAACCCACCTCGCCGCGGGTCGGGCCGGACACCGTGCCGGAGGCGAACAGATCCCCGGTACGCAGGCTCGCCCCGTTTACCGTCAGGTGCGCCAGCTGCTGCGCGGGCGTCCAGTACATGGTCCGGAACGGGGGCGTCGCCACCACCGTGTCGTTCCACTCGACGGTGATGGCGAGGTCGAGCGCGCGCCGGTCGTCGGCGAGGTACGGCTGCACCGCCGGGTCCTGCGCCGGCGCGTCGGTCCAGGCGTCGGGGCCGAGCGCGGCCAGCGGCGTGATCCACGCCGAGACCGACGTGGCGAACGACTTGCCCAGGAACGGGCCGAGCGGCTGGTACTCCCACGCCTGGATGTCGCGGGCGGACCAGTCGTTGACCAGCACCACGCCGAAGACGTGGTCGGCGAAGCGCTGCCACGGCACCGGCTCGCCCATGGTGGAGCCGACACCGACCACGAACCCGACCTCGGCCTCGATGTCCAGGCGCCGGCAGGGGCCGAAGACGCCCTCGCCGAGCTGGCCGCCGGGGCGTACCACCGGGGTCTGGCTGACCACGACGGTGCCGGCCCGGCCGTGGTAGCCGATGGGCAGGTGCTTCCAGTTGGGCAGCAGCGGCGGCTGGCCGGGGCGGAAGATCTGGCCGACGTTCGAGGCGTGGTGCTCGGAGGAGTAGAAGTCGACGTAGTCGGCGACGCTCCAGGCCAGCGCGTTGGTCACGTCCGCGAGCGGGATGAGCAGCGGCTCCACCGCGGCCCGGTGCGCCGGGTCGGTGAGCAGCTCGGTGATCCGCTGCCGGACCGCGGACCAGTGCGCGGGGCCGAGCGCGAGGAAGGCGTCGAGGTTGGGCGCCCGCAGGCTGTCCGCGGCCAGGATCAGCCCGGCCGCCTCCGCGGCAGCCAAATCAAAAGCAACATCGGCGATGCGTACGGCACATCGGGGCCGCCCGTCCGACGGCACGATCACTCCGTACGGCAGGTGGTTGATGTCGTATCCGCTGCCGGCCGCACCGGGCACCCAGGTCATGCCGTCTCCTTGCTTGGTTTTGCGCAGCGCCCGCACTCAGGCGCGTCCGTCCAGTAGTCCGAGTTTCTGCAGGTCGGCGAGGGGCTCGGGGATGCTGCACGTGCCGAAGCCCACCCACAGCGGGCGGGCCTGGGTGCGGCGGGCGCGGACCGCCTCGATCAGGGTCAGCGGCTGGGTGGTGGCCAGCAGGCCGGCGACCTCGGTCACCTCGACGCCCTCGGCGGCGGCGCACGCGGCGGCCAGCACGTTGAGGAAGCCGTGATGGGTGAAGCCGGTCTCGGGGTCGGTGTGGCGGATCGCGTGGTGCAGGCCGGCGGTGAGCTTGAACGGCAGCCCGCGCTCGTGGCACGCGATGATGACGGCGGCCAGCTCCATCGGTGTCGGGAACAGCTCGGCGGCCAGGCCGCCGGTGCGGAACTTGGCCGCCACGGCCGACCCTGCCGCGCGCGCCTCGGCGAGCGCGTCCAGCGCGGCCAGCAGGCCCCAGGCCAGCGGGATCTCCGCGTACCCGCGCACGCCGCGTTCGCGTACCCGATGCAGGAAGTCACGCAGGGCGGGCTGGGGATCCTCGCCGCGGCGGGCCATCGCCGCCTCGACCTGGACGACCCGCACGCCGTCAGGCGCGGCGGCGAAACAGTCGGCGAGCGGCCCGTCGGCGATGACGCCGACCGCCAGCTCCTCGCCCGCGGTGAGCAGCGGCCCGAGCTCGCGCAGTTGCGACGCGGGCACCAGCAGCGGCCCGACGAGGGGCGCGTACCAGGCGCGGCGGTGTTCGCGGTGGGCCGCCACCGCGTCGGGCAGCGTGGCGCTGCCGGGCGGGAAGACCGCGGCATCGTCGAGCAGCTGCGCCAGCAGCGGTGGCGTTGACATGATCAGTCAATCTAGTGGACGCTACAGAGAGCGGACAAGAGTGTCCGATTATCGGACGCATCTCTTCGTAAAGTGGACACCGCTCCTAAAAGCGACACCAGGAGGTCGGTCTACATGCCGTACTACCGCACCGTCGGCGAGGTCCCGCGGAAACGGCACACGCAGTTCCGCAAGCCGGACGGCGGCCTCCACGCCGAGGAGCTGATGGGCCAGGAGGGCTTCTCCTCCGACTCGTCACTGCTCTACCACCTGCACGCGCCGACCGCGATCGTCGCCGCCGAGGAGTTCGAGCCGCCCGCGTGGACCCGGCTGCCCAACCGGCCGCTGAAGCCGCGCCACCTGCAGACCCACAAGCTCGACCAGTCCGGCGCCGACGCGGTGCTGGGCCGCCAGCACCTGCTCGCCAACGACGACTGCCGCATCTCGTACGTGCTCGCCGACACCCCGTCGCCGCTCTACCGCAACGCCATCGGCGACGAGTGCCTCTACGTCGAGGCGGGCCGGCTGCGGGTGGAGACGGTCTTCGGCGCGCTGGAGGCGGTCGAGGGCGACTACGTCGTCATCCCCACCTCGGTGGTGCACCGGCTGGTGCCGGTCGAGCCGACCCGGCTGCTGGTCATCGAGGCCACCGGGCACATCGGGCCGCCCAAGCGCTACCTGTCGGTGCGCGGGCAGTTCCTGGAGCACGCGCCGTACTGCGAGCGCGACCTGCGCGGGCCGGCCGAGCCGCTGCTCGTCGACGGCACCGACGTCGAGGTGCTGGTCCAGCACCGCCGCGGCTGGACCCGGCACGTGTACGCCCAGCACCCGTTCGACGTGGTGGGCTGGGACGGCTGCCTCTACCCCTGGGCGTTCTCGATCCACGACTTCGAGCCGATCACCGGCCGGCTGCACCAGCCGCCGCCGGTGCACCAGACGTTCCAGGGGCCGAACTTCGTGATCTGCTCGTTCGTGCCGCGCAAGGTCGACTACCACCCGCTGGCCATCCCGGTGCCGTACAACCACCACAACGTCGACTCCGACGAGATGCTCTTCTACACCGGCGGCGACTACGAGGCACGTCGCGGCTCGGGTATCGGCCAGGGCTCGATCTCGCTGCACCCGTCCGGGTTCACCCATGGGCCGCAGCCGGGCGCCGCCGAGCGTTCGATCGGAGCCGAAAGATTCGACGAACTGGCTGTCATGGTGGACACATTCCGCCCCTTGGATCTGTGCGAGCCCGCGCTCGCCTGCGAGGATCCCGGATACGCCTGGACGTGGTCGGGCAGGGCTCCGGGGTAAGCCCACCGACGTTCCCATGAACCACCGAGATAGGACGGTGCGCGGAATCGGGCGGCGGTACGCCGTCATTCGCGCATCGTCCTATCTGCTCTCATACGTACGGCTGATTGGGCTGCCGCACAGCGAGTCCATTAGCTGACAATGGCCTGTTTTTAATGTTCCAGACATAGATGTTAAGTAGAGTCAGGACGGCCTGGCGGGGAACGTGGCGTTAAGCCATCACGGGGCAAAGCGCGTCGGCAGATCGCCAGCAGTGCACTTCAGTGGGGAGCTGAGAGTGACTACCGTCCACATAGGTGCTTCGGGCACCGCGGGCCAGAACGTCCGTGCGCCGCGCACCACCACGCCGACCAGGGCGTTGCCTGGCGCTCGGGCCCGGTGGGAGTCCCGCTACGTCAAGAGCCTGGTCCTCTCCGACGGCGCGGTCGGACTCGTCGCCGCCCTCGTGGCGCTCAAGGTCATCTTCGGTCGCACGGACCTGGCCGAGTACATCGCCTTCAGTCTTTCTCTGCCCACGATTTGGATTCTGGCGCTTTTCGCCAACCGGGCATATGACAGACGCTATCTATTTGTTGGTAATGATGAGTACCAACGTGTTCTGCACAGCGGCCTGGTGCTCGGCGCGGTCATCGGACTCGGGTCGTACTTCCTGCACCTGGGGGTCGCCCGCGGCTACGTCGTCATCGCGGTGCCCATCGTCACCGTGTACGGCATCATCAGCCGCTACACCCTGCGCCGCCGGCTGCACCGCGCCTGGGCCAAGGGCAAGTGCCTGCGCCAGGTCGTCGTGGTCGGCCACGAGAGCTCGGTGGTGGCGCTGACCCGCCAGCTGCGGCACGAGCGCTACCACGGTCTCGGCGTCGTCGCGGCCTGCGTGCCCGAGCTGCGCGTCGGCTCCCCGCTGGCCGGCATGGGCATCCTGGTGTACGACACCATCCGCGACGTCCACACCGTGGTGCGCGAGGTCGGCGCCGACATGGTCATCGTGCTGTCCTGCCCCGAGCTCGAAGGGCCGGAGCTGCGCCGCCTGGCGTGGAGCGTCGAGACGCTGGACGTCGACCTGATGGTCGCCAGCGCCCTGTTCGACGTCGCCAACAGCCGCACCACCATCCGGCCCGCCGACGGCCTGCCCATGCTGCACCTCGACCACCCGCGCTTCTCCGGCGCCCGGCGCTTCGTCAAGGACGCCTCCGACCGGATCCTCGCCGCGATCGCGCTGTTCATGCTCGCGCCGCTGCTGCTGGTCTGCGCGCTGGTCATCCGCTTCAGCCGCGACGACCGCGGGCCCGCCCTGTTCCGGCAGGTGCGCATCGGCCAGCACCGGCGCGAGTTCGTCATCTACAAGTTCCGCACCATGTACACCGACGCCGAGGCGCGCCTGGCCGACCTGAAGCACCTCAACGAGGGCGACGGCGTGCTGTTCAAGATGAAGAACGACCCGCGCGTGACGCCGTTCGGCCGCTGGCTGCGCCGTTACTCGATCGACGAGCTGCCCCAGCTGATCAACGTGCTCAAGGGTGAGATGTCGCTGGTCGGCCCGCGCCCGCCGCTGGACTCCGAGGTCGACCAGTACCCGGCCGACATGCACCGGCGCCTGGTGGTCAAGCCCGGCCTGACCGGCCTCTGGCAGGTCTCCGGCCGCTCCGACCTCTCCTGGGACGAGTCGATGCGGCTCGACCTGCGCTACGTCGAGAACTGGTCGCTGACGCTCGACGTCGTGATCATGCTTCGCACCTGTACCGCTGTCCTGCGCAGTTCCGGCGCCTACTGACGCCCGCGACGAAGACGAAGAGGAGACGACACCAGTGACGACGTTCCAGGTTTCGCATCTCGATGCTCTCGAAGCCGAGAGCGTCTTCGTGATGCGGGAGGTCGTGGCCGAGTTCGAGCGTCCGGTGCTGCTGTTCTCGGGTGGCAAGGATTCGATCGTGATGCTCCGGCT
>NZ_JBFAOU010000301.1:0-5730 GCF_040675365.1 Catellatospora sp. NPDC049609
TGCCAGGCACCTGGGCGAATGAGCGTTCAAGATACGCCCATGTGCCTGGCAAGTCGGATGATCAAGGGGTCAGGTGAGGGCGGTGGTGAGGGTTTGGGCGGCGGATACCACGTGGGGGCCGACGGTGGCGGGGTCGAGGGGGGCGAGGGCGACGACGCCGACGCTGGCGCGCAGGCCCTCGACGTGTACGCGGGCCGCGATGCCGTACGCGCCGGGCTGCAGCTCGCCGGCGGAGACGGTCCAGCCCTCGGCGTCGGAGAGGATGGCCCGGCCGGCGGCGCCGGAGCCGAGCGGGTGCCGGGAGCCCGTGCGGTAGGCGACGTGGAACATGGTCGCGCTGGGCTCGACGACGGCGACCGCGACCGCCTCGTCCCCGTCGGCGACGGTCAGGTGGGCGGTGGCGCGGACCTGGTCGGCCAGGCGGCGCAGGGCGGGCAGCGCGGCGTCGGCGAGCAGCGGCTGGGCGCGGCGGGCCAGGTGCAGCAGGCCCAGGCCGAGGCGCAGCCGGCCGCCGGAGTCGCGGCGGATGAGCGCGTGCTCGGTGAGCGTGGTGACCAGGCGGTACACCACGGCGCGGCCGACGCCGAGCCGGTTGGCGGCCTCGGTGACGGTCAGCCCGCCGGGCGTGTCCGCGACGAGGGTCAGCAGTCGCAGGCCACGGTCGAGCGTCTGGGCGGTGTCCACGGGATCAAGACTAAGAGCGGACCTCGGCGCCCTTCCTGCGGCGTCGGCGGGCCGGGTATGTCGACCGAGGTCGCTACAGTTGCGGGGTGATCAAGGCTGTGGCGTTCGACGCGGACGAGACCCTGCTGGACCTGAGCCCCGCGATCGACGCGGCGCTGGAGGCGGTGCGGGCCGAGGTGCTGGCGCTCGACCCGGCGGCCGCGCTCACCCGCGATCACCTGCGCGAGGACTGGAACACGGTGTTCGCCGAGGACCCGGAGGCGCCGGTGCCGCACATCCGCCGCGAGGCGCTGCGGCGGTCGCTGGCCCGGTTCGACCTGGAGCACCACCTGGACCGGCAGGTGGAGGCGTTCTTCGCGGTGCGCTACCGGGAGACGAAGCCGTTCCCGGACGCGCTGGCGACGCTGGCCGAGCTGCGCCGGTCGTACCTGCTCGGGTACGCCACCAACGGCAACTCGGTCGCGGACCGGTGCGGCCTGGGCGGCGAGTTCTCCTTCGAGCTGTACGCGCACCGGGACGGCCTGCCCAAGAAGCCCGCGCCGAGGTTCTTCGCGGCGGTGCTGTCCGCCGCCGGGGCCGACCCGCACCAGGTGGTGTACGTCGGCGACAACTACCACCACGACGTGGTGGCCCCCGCGGCGGCGGGCATGCGTACGGTCTGGGTCAACCGGAACGGCCGCGCGTGTCCCGGCGAGGTCGTGCCGGATCTGGTGATCGAGCGGCTCGCCGAGCTCCCGGAGGCGCTGCGCCGTCTCACGACATGAGAGCCGGTACCCCCAACGGGTGACGGTCCAAGGCTCTGACCTGCGGTTCCGCTAACGTGTACCGATGATCACGACTGTCGCCTTCGACGCCGACGACACCCTGGTGGACATCCACACCGCGGTCACGGCCGGCCTGAGCGCGGTCACCGCCGCGGTGGCCGACCCGGCGCTGACCCTGGAACTGTTCGCCGCGGACGCCACCGACCACTGGATCTCGCTGGCCGACCGGGACGCGCGCGAGATCCGGGCCGCCGCGATGCGGTACACGCTCGCCCGCGCGGGCCGCGAGCACGAGCTCGACCGCTGGCTGGAGCTGTTCTTCGAGGTGCGGTTCGCGCACTCGCGGCCGTTTCCGGGGACGACGGCGGTGCTGGACAAGCTGAGCCGCGACTACCGCCTCGGGTACGCCACCAACGCCAACAGCGAGGCGCACCGGTGCGGGCTGGGCGGGCGGTTCGCGTTCGAGATCTACGCGCTGCACGGCGGGGTGCCGAAAAAGCCCGCCCGCGGGTTCTTCGAGGCCGTGCTCGCGGCGGCCGGGGCGCAGCCGCACGAGGTGGTCTACGTCGGCGACAACTACGAGCACGACGTCGCCGGGGCGGCCGGGGCGGGCCTGCGTACCGTGTGGCTGAACCGGGCGGGCGCCCCCGCCGCCGGGACGGTCCACCCGGACGTGGTGATCGGCTCGCTGGACGAGCTGCCGGACGCGGTCGCGAGCCTGGCCGCCTGAGCGGGCGCCCCCCGCGGGTCGCCGTGCCGTGGCACCATGCCCGCCATGGGGGAGAGGATCCTCGGCGCCGACGGGCGGCAGTGGCGGGTGCGCCGTCGCTGGCTGCCCTGGCGGCCGACACGGTGGGGCGGCGACGCCGACGGCTTCGAGACCACGGCGCTGTCCCAGTACGCGGACTCGCTCGGCTGCCTGATCGCGCTGCTGGTGCTCGCCTTCCCGGTGCTGCTCTTGCTGCTGTTCGCGGCGCTGGAGTGGCTGCTGCTGCTCCTGCTGCTGCCGCTGTGGACGCTGGCCCGGGTGGTTTTCGGGGTGCCGTGGGTGGTCCAGGCCCGGGGCCGGTCCGCCGAAGGACGGCGGTGGCGGTATCACGGCGAGGCCAGGGGCTGGCAGGGCAGCGCCGACCTGATCGCGGCCGTCCGCGAGGAGATCCGGGTGCACGGCGAGCCGCGCTCGCTCGGCCCCGGCCTGGCCGAGGAGCAGGATCCGGCCGACCCGGTCGGCGACGGCGAGTGGCTGGCCCGGGTGCAGGCGGGCGAGCCGATGGAGGTGCACGGCCACGTGTACGGCACCACCTCGGCGTACGCGCGCAACGGGTGGCTGGCCGGGTGGATCCGGGCCGACGCGGAGTCGCTGAGCATCGCGCAGCCCGGCGGGACCTCCCGCCGTGTCATCCCCGTGCGCGGCGGCTCGGTGCCGCCCGACGAGCCGTCGACGAAGGCGGATCGGGCGGCGATCGGAGCATCGGCGGTGATCGGTGTCATCGGCACCGATGGCCGGTGGTACCGGATCGCTGTCGAACCGGATGATATTCGCGCCTTGCGGTGGCTGCGGTCGCAGTGGACGGCGCCGCATTGACTATCCTTGTCCGGTGACGTTGAGACTCTTTGACACCGCGACCAGACAGGTGCGCGACTTCGTGCCGCGCGTTCCCGGTCAGGCCTCCGTGTACCTGTGTGGTCTCACCGTCCAGGCGGGCCCGCACATCGGCCACCTGCGCTCCGGCGTCAACTACGACGTGCTGCGGCGCTGGCTGCTGCGCGCGGGTCTCGACGTCGTGTTCGTGCGCAACATCACCGACATCGACGACAAGATCCTCGACAAGTCACTGGAGCAGGGTCGCCCGTTCTGGTCGATCGCGTACGCCAACGAGGTGACGCTCGCCGCGACCTACCGGGCGCTGAACGTGCTGCCCCCGACGTACGAGCCGCGCGCCACCGGGCACGTGCCCGAGATGCACGAGATGATCATCGAGCTGATCGAGCGCGGCAACGCGTACCCGAGCAACGACGGCAGCGGCGACGTCTACTTCTCCGTCGGCTCGTTCGGCGAGTACGGCGCCCTGTCCGGCCAGCGGCCCGACGAGATGCTGGCCGCACCCGACGGCCCCGAGCGCGCCAAGCGCAACCCGCGCGACTTCGCGCTGTGGAAGGGCGCCAAGGCCGAGGAGCCCGACGACGCCGAGTGGCCCTCGCCGTGGGGCCGCGGCCGGCCGGGCTGGCACATCGAGTGCTCCGCCATGGCCAAGCGCTACCTCGGGCCGGAGTTCGACATCCACGGCGGCGGCCTGGACCTGGTGTTCCCGCACCACGAGAACGAGCAGGCCCAGTCGCGCGCGGCCGGGCTGCCGTTCGCCCGGTTCTGGGTGCACCACGGCCTGCTCAACCTCGGCGAGGCCAAGATGAGCAAGTCGCTGGGCAACGTCGTCGACCTCGACGCCGTCGTCGAGCGCGGCATCCGCCCCGCCGACCTGCGCTACTACCTGCTCGCCCCGCACTACCGGGCGCGCATCGACTTCAGCTGGCAGGCACTGGAGGAGGCCGCGACGGCGTACCGCCGCATCGAGGGCTTCGTACAGCGCGCCGTCGAGATCGTCGGCGTGGTCGAGCCGGGCGTGCTGTGCGCCGAGTTCGTCGCGGCGATGGACGACGACCTGAACACCTCCGCCGCACTCGCCGCCCTGCACGAGGTGGTGCGGGAGGGCAACACCGCGCTGGCCGCCGGTGACGGCAAGGCCACCGCCGGGGCGCTGGGCAGCGTTCGGGCCATGCTCGGCGTGCTCGGCCTCGACCCGCTGGACCCCGCCTGGGCCGCCGCGAAGAGCGACGGCGGGCTGCGGAGCACGGTCGACGCGCTGATCGCGCTCGCCCTGGAGCAGCGCACCGCTGCCCGGGCACGAAAAGACTGGGCCGCCGCGGACGCCGTGCGCGACCAGCTCAAACAGGCCGGAGTCGTGGTGGAGGACACCCCGCACGGTCCACGCTGGACGATCGGAAGTGAACTGTAATGCCGGGCAACTCGCAACGCCGGAACATACGCCAGGTCAGCAAGAAGACCGCCGCCAAGGGCACGGGTGGCAAGAACAAGGACACCCTGAAGGGGCGTGGCAAGACCCTGCCCGCCGACGAGCGCCCCTGGCACAAGGCGTACTCGGGCACCGAGAAGCTGCCGTCGAAGACCGCCTGGAAGCAGGACAAGGAGCGCAAGGCCGCCGCGGCGGAAGGGCGCACCCCCAAGATCGGCAAGCCCGGCACCAAGGACACCACCTGGGGCAAGGGCGGCACCGGCAAGGGCACCCCGACCCGGCGCACCCAGGCCGCCCGCGGCGCCGCGACCCGCACCGGCCCGCGGGTCTCCCCCGGCCGCAAGTCGGCCACCCCGAAGGACGCGCCCGAGCTGCTCGTCGGCCGTAACCCGGTGGTCGAGGCGCTGCGCGCGCACGTGCCCGCGACCGCGCTCTACGTCGCCCAGGGCATCGACGTCGACGACCGGATCACCGAGATCGTGCGCACCGCGGGCGACCGCGGCATCCCGATCCTGGAGATCAGCCGCGCCGAGCTCGACCGGCTCACCGGCGGCGTGCTGCACCAGGGCGTCGGCATCCAGGTGCCGCCGTTCGCGTACGAGAGCTTCGAGGACCTGCTGGCCGCCTCGGCCGAGCACCCGGAGCCGCTGCTGGTCGCCCTCGACGGGGTGACCGACCCGCGCAACCTGGGCGCGGTCATCCGGTCGGCGGCCGCGTTCGGGGCGCAGGGCATCTTCGTGCCGGAGCGGCGCGCGGCTGGCATCACCGCCACCGCGTGGCGGACCAGCGCGGGCGCGGCGGCACGACTGCCGGTGGCGCAGGTGACGAACCTGACCCGGGCGCTCAAGCAGGCGCAGTCGGAGGGGTTCGTCGTCGTCGGGCTGGACGCGGACGGGGAGACGGACCTCTACCAGCTGGAGGCCGCGGTCGGGCCGCTGATCGTGGTGGTCGGCTCGGAGGGGCGCGGCCTGGGCCGGCTCGTCGGGCAGACCTGTGACCTGCGGGTGAGCATCCCGATGGTGTCCGAGGTGGAGTCGCTGAACGCGTCCGTCGCGGCTGCCGTGGCTCTCGCCGAGGTGGCGCGACGCCGGGCGGCGTGACGGCCCCGCTTTTCTATCGACGTTGGCCTATCACATCGAATTCGATCTCCGAAAACTCGATACGGCCGAGCCGCCGCCTGGGCACCATCGCCGTCTTCCTGGCCCCGGCGCTGGTGCTGTTCCTGCTGCTGGTCATCACCCCGATCCTGG
>NZ_JBFAOU010000302.1:0-5719 GCF_040675365.1 Catellatospora sp. NPDC049609
GGGGGCCGGGGGGGGGGCCCCCCCCCCCGCCCCCGGTCACAGCGCGCGCTTGTTGAGCAGGCGGTTCGGCGTACCCGACAGGCTGCCGGTGACCACCCCGGTGGTGGCGTTGTTGATGATCCAGGCGTGCAGCGTGGCCTGGCTCGTGTCGCCGTACGTCGCCTTGTACAGCACGGCGATGCCGGCCGCGTGCGGCGTCGACATCGAGGTGCCGTTGTAGCTGCCGGTGGTGTTGCCGGGCAGCGTGGAGACGATGGCCGAGCCGGGGCCGTAGATGTCGACGCAGGAGCCGGTGGAGGAGTAGCTGGCCCGCGCGTCGGTGCGGGTGGTCGCGGCGACGACCAGGGCGGCGGTGAGGTTGCGCGGCAGGCGGTCGCAGGAGTTGCCGCCGGTGTTGCCCGCCGAGGTGGCCAGGAAGACGCCGCTGTTCATCATGTTGGTCAGCGCGGTGGCCAGGGTCGAGCTGTAGGTCATGTTCCACGACGTGTTCGCCACGGCGGGCTTGACGTGGTTGTTGGTGACCCAGTTGACCGCCGCCACGGCGCCGGAGGTGGAGCCGCCGCCGGAGCAGTTGAGCCACTTCACGCCGTGCAGCGTGACGGCCTTCGCCACGCCGTACGAGGTGGACCCGATGGTGCCCGCCACGTGCGTGCCGTGGCCGTTGCAGTCGGTGTTGTTGCTGTCCACGGAGTTGTAGTTGAACTGGGCCCGGCCGCCGAAGTTGGGGTGGGCGGCGTCGACGCCCGAGTCGATGATGTACGCGTGCACGCCCGCGCCGGTCGCGGTGTAGGTGTAGCTGGCCGACAGCGGCAGCGCGGTCTGGTCGACGCGGTCGATGCCCCAGGCCGGCGGGTTGGTCTGGGTGGTGTCGAGCACGTTGTGGTGCCAGGCGTCGCGCTCGATGGCGGCCACGTCGGCGCTGTGGCGCAGCTCGCCGAGCTGCTTGTCGGACAGGTCCGCGGCGAAGCCGTTGACCGCCCGGCCGAAGTCGACCTTGGACTTGGCCTTCAGCGCGCGCAGCGCGACGCCCGGGTCCGCGCCGGGCCGGAAGGTGACCAGGTAGGCGCCCGGGATCAGGGTGGTGTCGCCGTCGGCGACCGGGGCCGTGACCGGGACCGGGGTCGCCCGGTACGGCGCGCCGGCGGCCAGTGCGGGGGACGGCAGGGCCACGACGGTGGCCAGGGTGGTGGCGGCGATCGCGCCGAGCGCGAGCAGGCGGGTGCGCCGGAGCCGTGAGGGTGGCACGTCTTCCTCCCCATAACCAGGTGCCGCCCTGTTTGGGCGGCAGCTGGCTCGGAGAGTACATAGACAATGTTACAAGAATCAATGAGTACGGTGTGACGTGTCGCGGGCGTACGAAAAAGGTGCCGCGCCTTTCGGCGCGGCACCCGGTGGAGAGGTGAGGCTAGGGACCCTTGTCCTGCTCGTAGGTCTTGGCGTGGACCGGGTCGTACTTGATGCCCGGCCGCTCGCGGCTGTGGTGGTAGCTGTAGAGGAAGTAGATGATGAAGCCGAGGGCCATCCAGATCACGAACCGGACCCAGGTGTCGACCGGCAGGTTCAGCATCAGCCACAGGCTGGCCAGCGCCGCGACGATCGGCAGGAACGGCACCCACGGCACCCGGAACGGGCGGTGCAGGTCGGGCCGGGTCTTGCGGAGCACGATCACGCCGATCGCGACCACGAAGAAGGCGAACAGCGTGCCGATGCTGACCAGCTCGGACAGCTTCTCCAGCGAGATGAACGCGGCCAGCAGGGCGACGACGACGCCGGTGCCGATGGTGATCAGGTACGGCGTGCCGTGCCGCGGGTGCACCTTGGCCATGCCGACCGGCAGCAGGCCGTCGCGGGACATCGCGAACAGCACGCGGACCTGGCCGAGCAGCAGCACCAGGACCACGGTGGTGATGCCGCAGATCGCGCCGAGCGAGATGAGCTTGGCGACCCAGGGCTGGCCGACCACGTCGAAGGCGTGCGCCAGCGGCGCGTCGCTGGCCAGCTCGGTGTACCGCACCATGCCCGTGATGACCAGCGAGACCAGCACGTAGAGCAGGGTGCAGATGAGCAGCGAGCCGATGATGCCGCGCGCCATGTCCCGCTGCGGGTTGCGCACCTCCTCGGCCGTGGTCGCCACGATGTCGAAGCCGATGTAGGCGAAGAAGACGATCGCGGCGGCGGCCAGGATGCCGGGGATGCCGAAGTGCACCGGCTCGATGCCGAGCAGCAGCTGCGACAGCGGCGTGTGCCACACGCTCGTCGTGGTCTCCTTCGCGGGCACCGCCTCCGGGATGAACGGCTTGTAGTTGGCGGCCTTGATGAAGAACGCGCCCACGATGATCACCAGGAACACCACGGCGACCTTGATGGCGACCAGCACGCCGCTGATCCGGCTGGACAGCTTGGTGCCGAGCACGCCGAGGGTGGTGACGATGGCGACGATGAGGATCGCCCCGAAGTCGGGGATCGCCTTCTCGCCGGCGACCCACGTCGGCAGGCCGAGCAGGTTCTGCAGGTACGCCGACCAGCCGCGCGCCACCACCGCCGCACCCAGGCCCAGTTCCAGCACCAGGTCCCAGCCGATGATCCAGGCGACCAGCTCGCCCAGGGTCGCGTAGGAGAACGTGTACGCGGAGCCCGCCACCGGCACGGTCGAGGCGAACTCGGCGTAGCACAGCGCCGCCAGGGCGCACACGATGCCGGCCACGATGAACGAGATCACGATGGCGGGACCGGCGTTGACCGCGGCCTGGCGGCCGGTCAGCACGAAGATGCCCGTGCCGATGATCACGCCGACGCCGAAGATGATCAGGTCGAGGGTGGTCAGGTTCTTCTTGAGTCTGTGTTCGGGCTCGACGGTCTCGGCCAGCTCGGCTTCGACACGCTTTGTCCTGAATATCCCACTCGCCACGCCCTGATCATGCGCCCGCCGGACCGCCCTGCGTGCGGTTTCGCGAAAAGTGCCATTGCGCCTCGGACTCACCCGCGCGGCGTTCGCGAGCTCGTCACGCGGGCCTCAGCCGGCCGGCTTGACCGCCACGAAGATGGCGGTGCCGGGGAACAGCCTGCCGCGCAGCGGCGACCACTGGCCCCAGATCTGCTCGTGGCCCTCGGGCCACTCCGGCTCGATCAGGTCGACCAGCGCGAACCCCGCGCCGACCAGCTCCCGCAGCCGGTCGCCCATGGTCCGGTGGTGCTCGACGTAGGTCGCCGACCCCGTCTCGTCGTACTCGACGTACGGGCGGCGGTCGAAGTACGAGTGCACCGCGCGCAGGCCGCCCTCGGTCGGGTCGTCCAGGAAGATCCAGCGCATCGGGTGGGTCACCGAGAACACCCACCGCCCGCCGGGCTTGAGCACCCGGTGCACCTCCCGCATGACCAGCGCGGAGTCGTCGACGAACGGCACCGCGCCGAACGCGGTGCAGGCGACGTCGAAGGCGCCGTCGGCGAACGGCAGGGCGCAGGCGTCGGCCTGCACCAGCGGCACCTCGATGCCGGTCGCCTTCGCCGCGTCGCGGGCGTGGCGCAGCATGCCCGCCGACAGGTCCATCGCCACCACGCCGGCGCCCTGTGCGGCGAGCCAGCGGGCCGAGGCGGCCGCGCCGCAGCCCAGCTCCAGCACGCGCCGGCCGGCGAGATCGCCGAGCAGCTTCGCGTCGGCCTCGCGCAGGCCCTCCGGGCACCAGACGAAGTCCGCCGCGCCCAGGAAGTCGCCGTGCGCGGCCTGGTAGTCGTCGGCGTCGGCGTCCCACCAGCCGCGGGAGGCGCGCCGGTTCTCCGCGGCGGTGACCTCCCGCCGGGTCACGCCCGGACCGGCGGCGTCGTACCCGTCGAGGTCGTCGAGCTCCTCGTCACCGGCAGAATCGATCTCCACCGGATCAGCGTACGAGCCGCCTTCGGGGGTCCCACTGGGGGGTGTGACGCACGAGACATTCTGCCCGCAATCCCCATGGAGTCCCGCGAATCAGGAAGAGGGGAGCGTCACGGGAGGGGTGGGGTTGCGTCGTGTGGTAATGGGCACGGTAAGCTGTTCGATGCACTCGCACGTCCGCGGTTCTCGGCATGGAGCAGACCCGCTAACGGTTCAGGTGGCCGGCGACGGCCACACCGGAGCGTAGGCGAGCGGGAGCGGCAGTGGAACACCCACTGGGTCACACTGAACATCCATCCGACGGAGCAACAGTCCACATGACGAGCAGCATCGAGGCCACCTCGAGCGCCAACAAGGTCACCATCGACGATCTCGGCTCTGAGGAGGCTTTCCTCGCCGCGATCGACGAGACCATCAAGTACTTCAACGACGGCGACATTGTCGAAGGCACCGTCGTCAAGGTCGACCGGGACGAGGTCCTGCTCGACATCGGCTACAAGACCGAGGGCGTCATCCCCTCGCGCGAGTTGTCGATCAAGCACGATGTGGACCCTGCTGAGGTCGTCTCCGTCGGTGATCACATCGAGGCCCTTGTCCTCCAGAAGGAGGACAAGGAGGGTCGTCTGATCCTGTCCAAGAAGCGCGCTCAGTACGAGCGTGCCTGGGGCACCATCGAGAAGATCAAGGAAGACGACGGCGTCGTCCGTGGCTCCGTCATCGAGGTGGTCAAGGGTGGCCTCATCCTCGACATCGGCCTGCGGGGCTTCCTGCCGGCCTCCCTCGTCGAGATGCGCCGCGTCCGCGACCTGCAGCCGTACGTGGGCCGCGAGCTCGAGGCGAAGATCATCGAGCTGGACAAGAACCGCAACAACGTGGTCCTGTCCCGCCGGGCCTACCTCGAGCAGACCCAGTCCGAGGTGCGCACCGAGTTCCTGAACAAGCTCCAGAAGGGCCAGGTCCGCAAGGGCGTCGTGTCCTCGATCGTCAACTTCGGCGCCTTCGTGGACCTGGGCGGCGTGGACGGTCTGGTGCACGTCTCCGAGCTGTCCTGGAAGCACATCGACCACCCGTCCGAGGTCGTCGAGGTCGGCACCGAGGTCGAGGTCGAGGTTCTCGACGTGGACCTGGACCGCGAGCGCGTCTCCCTGTCGCTCAAGGCGACCCAGGAGGACCCGTGGCGTCAGTTCGCCCGCACCCACGCGATCACGCAGATCGTGCCGGGTAAGGTCACCAAGCTGGTGCCGTTCGGTGCGTTCGTCCGTGTCGAGGACGGCATCGAGGGTCTGGTGCACATCTCCGAGCTGGCCGAGCGCCACGTGGAGATCCCGGAGCAGGTCGTTCAGGTCGGCTCGGACGTGATGGTCAAGGTCATCGACATCGACCTCGAGCGTCGCCGCATCTCGCTGTCGCTCAAGCAGGCCAACGAGGGCTTCGTCGAGGGCGAGGAGCACTTCGACCCGACCCTCTACGGCATGGCCGCGACGTACGACAACGAGGGCAACTACATCTACCCCGAGGGCTTCGACCCGGAGACGGGCGAGTGGCTCGAGGGCTACGAGAAGCAGCGCGAGGTCTGGGAGCAGCAGTACGCTGACGCCCGCGCGCGCTGGGAGGCGCACACCAAGCAGGTGCAGACCTCGCGGGCGGCCGACGCCGCCGCCGCGTCCGAGGTCCCGTCCGGCAACGTGTCGACCTCGACCCCGGCCCCGGCCAAGGCGGCGGAGGAGCCCAGCGGCACCCTCGCCACCGACGAGGCCCTGGCCGCGCTTCGCGAGAAGCTGGCCGGCGGCAAGGCCTGAGGCTCCCGCCTCAACTGAGCCGAAGGGCGGCCCCCGACTCCGTGGAGTCGGG
>NZ_JBFAOU010000303.1:0-5646 GCF_040675365.1 Catellatospora sp. NPDC049609
GCGCCTGCTCGACGGCGAGCGCAGCGCCTCCGATGTGGGCGCACCACTGCTGGTCGTCAGCCAGTTCACGCTCTACGGCGACGCCCGCAAGGGCAGATTCATCCAGATAGGCCAACGTCCATGGCAAAGCGGGACGGCGGCAAGGCGGGACGGTGTCCGGGAAACGTGGTGGAGAGCGCTCTCCGAACCAGTCCCAGGCTCCCCGGCGTACCCCCGCGATGTCA
Organism: Catellatospora sp. NPDC049609; assembly: GCF_040675365.1. Lineage (NCBI taxonomy): Bacteria > Bacillati > Actinomycetota > Actinomycetes > Micromonosporales > Micromonosporaceae > Catellatospora > Catellatospora sp. NPDC049609. The sequence goes on from NZ_JBFAOU010000303.1 coordinate 225, forward strand.
AGACCCGCCCGCCACCGACGTCGCGACGCGCGGACGAACCAGTCTCATGCGGACAGTTCGGCATCGTTGGCAGTCGCTGTCTTGACAGCGCGGAAACTCCGGCGTAACACTCGGAGAGCGCTCTCCATATGTCGATCCCGGCCGGCCCCGGCCGGTCTCCCCCCGTGGCAACAGGTAGGAGCCCCATGACCCCCGTCAATCACCGCCCGGGCGTGCGGCACATCGCCCGCCGGTGGCGGATAGCCATACCCGTCGCGGTCACCACCGCGATCTCGGCGCTCGCGCTGATCGTCCCGTTCACCACCGCCAGTGCCGCCGACACCCTGATCTCGCAGGGCAGGCCGGTCACCGCCTCCTCCGTGCAGGGCGCCGACCTGGCCGCGGCCAACGCGGTCGACGGCAACTCCGGCACCCGCTGGGGCAGCCAGTGGAGCGACCCGCAGTGGATCCGCGTCGACCTCGGCGCGACCGCCTCCATCAGCCAGGTCGTGCTGGAGTGGGAGGGCGCCCACGGCCGCTCCTTCCAGATCCAGACCTCCAACGACGACGCCAACTGGACGCCGGTCTACACGACCACCACCGGCACCGGCGGCACGCAGACCCTGGCCGTCACCGGCAGCGGCCGGTACGTGCGCATGCACGGCACCGTGCGCAGCAGCGGCTACGGCTACTCGCTGTTCGAGTTCAAGGTGTACGGCTCGTTCGGCCCGGGGCCGAGCCCGAGCGCGAGCACCAACCCCGGCAGCTGCGGCACCACCAACGTGGTCCAGGGCAAGACGGCGACGGCCTCCTCGATCGAGAACGCGGGCACGCCCGCCTCGGCCGCCGTGGACGGCAACGCCGGCACCCGCTGGTCCAGCGCGGCCAGCGACCCGCAGTGGCTGCAGCTCGACCTGGGCAGCACGCAGAGCATCTGCAAGGTCGTGCTGCAGTGGGAGGGCGCCTACGCCACCGCCTTCCAGGTGCAGACCTCGGCCACCGGCACCGGCGGCTGGACGAACATCTACAGCACCACCACCGGCACCGGCGGCATGCAGACGCTGACCGTCGGCGGCAGCGGCCGCTACCTGCGCGTCAACGGCACCGCCCGCGCCACCGGCTGGGGCTACTCGCTGTGGGAGGTGCAGGTCTTCGTCGGCGGCACGCCGCCCTCGCCCAGCCCGAGCAGCTCGCCGAGGACCTCGCCCAGCCCGTCCGGCCCGTGGACCACGGTCTGGGAGGAGAACTTCGACGGCCCGGCCAACACCTCGCCCAGCGCCGCGAACTGGATCCTGCGCACGGGCACGCAGTACCCGGGCGGCGCGGCCAACTGGGGCACCGGTGAGATCGAGACCGCGAGCGCGTCGACCGCCAACGTGTACCTGACCGGCGACGGCAAGCTCAACATCAAGGCGATCCGCGACGGCGCGGGCAACTGGACGTCGGGCAAGCTGGAGACCCAGCGCACCGACTTCGCCCCGCAGCCGGGCCAGCTGACCCGCTTCTCGGCCGTCATCCAGCAGCCGAACGTGGCCAACGGCCTGGGCTACTGGCCCGCGTTCCGGGCCACCGGCGCGGCGTACCGCGGCAACTACAACAACTGGCCGGGTGTCGGCGAGACCGACATCATGAGCGGCGTCAACGGCCGCAGCCAGCTCTCGCAGACGCTGCACTGCGGCACCGCCCCCGACGGGCCGTGCGGCGAGTACAACGGGCGCACCTCGGGCCTGGCGAGCTGCACCGGCTGCCAGACCGGGTTCCACGAGTACGCGCAGGTCATCGACCGCACCAAGACCGACGAGGAGATCCGCTTCTACCTCGACGGCGTGCAGACCTGGGTGGTGCGGGAGAGCCAGGTCGGCGTCGCGGCCTGGCAGGCCGCCGTGCACCACGGCTTCTACCTGCGGCTCGACCTCGCCATCGGCGGCCTGTACGCCAACGCGATCGCGGGGGAGACCGTGCCGACGCCGGAGACCACCTCCGGTGGCGTGCTGGCCGTGGACCGGGTCACCGTGTCCCGGCAGACCGGCACCACCCCGGCCGCGATGACCGACCCCGCCGTCCCGGCCGGGCCGAGCATCGTGCGCGTCACGGGTACGCAGGGCAACTGGCAGCTTCAGGTCAACGGCGCGCCGTACCTGGTGAAGGGCCTGACCTACGGCCCGCCGCAGGGCGCCGCCGACGGCTACCTGCGCGACCTGAAGAACATGGGCGTCAACACCATCCGCACCTGGGGCGTGGACGACACGCAGACCCCGGTGCTGCTGGACACCGCCGCCCGGCACGGCATCAAGGTGATCGTCGGGCACTGGCTCAACCAGGGCGCCGACTACGTCAACGACACCGCGTACAAGAACAGCGTCAAGGCCGAGATCGTGGCCCGGGTCAACACGCTCAAGAACCGTCAGGGCGTGCTGATGTGGGACGTCGGCAACGAGGTGCTGCTGACCATGCAGGACTTCGGGCTGCCGGCCGCCGAGGTCGAGGCGCGGCGCAACGCGTACGCGGCGTTCGTCAACGAGGTCGCGGTCGCGGTCAAGGCCGCCGACCCGAACCACCCGGTGACCTCCACCGACGCCTGGGTCGGCGCGTGGCCGTACTACAAGAACCACTCGCCCGCCCTGGACCTCTACGGCATCAACTCCTACGGCGCCGTGGGCGGTCTCAAGCAGGCGTGGATCGACGGCGGCTACACCAAGCCGTACGTGCTCACCGAGGGTGGTCCGGACGGCGAGTGGGAGGTGCCCAACGATGCCAACGGGGTGCCGACCGAGCCCACCGACCTGGCCAAGCGCGCGCAGTACACGGCGAGCTGGAACGCGATCCTCAACCACCCCGGGGTGGCGCTCGGCGCGACCGAGTTCCACTACGGCCTGGAGAACGACTTCGGCGGCGTCTGGCTCAACACGCTGACCGGCGGCTGGCGCCGGCACGGGTGGCACGCGCTCAAGCAGGCGTACTCCGGCACGGCCTCGGCCAACACCCCGCCGGAGATCACCAGCATGGTGATCGGCAGCCCCGGCGCGATCCAGGCCGGCAAGACGTTCACTCTCTACGTCGGCGCGAACGACCCGCAGGGCGACACGATCCGCTACAACCTGATGCTCAGCAACAAGCACATCAACGGCAACCGCGGCTTCGACAACGTCCGGTTCACCCAGAACGGCAACGAGTTCCAGGTGACCGCGCCGCAGCAGCTGGGTGTCTGGAAGATCTACGTGTACGCCTTCGACGGGCACGGCAACGTCGGCATCGAGCAGAAGTCGATCCGCGTCATCCCGCCGACGGTGGCCGGCACCAACATCGCGCAGGGCCGCCCGGCGACCGCCTCGACGTACCAGCCGACGGGCACCAACGGCCCGCAGCTGCCGTCGTACGCGGTCGACGCGAACTACGACACCCGCTGGGCCAGCGAGTGGGTCGCCACCGCCTGGCTCCAGGTCGACCTGGGCTCGGTGCGCACGTTCAACAACGTGCTGCTGGCCTGGGAGGCGGCGTACGCCAAGTCCTACCAGGTGCAGGTCTCCAACGACGGCGCCAACTGGAGCACGGTGTACTCGACCACCGCCGGCAACGGCGGGTTCGACATCATCCCGGTCACCGCGACCGGCCGCTATGTCCGTATGAACGGCCTGGACCGGGCCACCACGTACGGCTACTCACTGTGGGAGTTCGGGGTCTACCAGAGCTGACCCGAACCTCTCGCCGGGTGCGGCGGGTGGAGCCATCGAGCCGCCCGCCGCACCATAGCTCCCTCGATCATGTCGCGCGGGCGGCGAGGCGTCGCGGCGCCTGCCGCCGGGCGGCGCAGATTCGCGCAGGTGGAGGGCGGAGAGCGCTCTCCCTTTGTGCTATAAAGACGCTCATGACCAGTGACCAGACGCCGGCGCAGCGGTTGCCGACGCTCGAGGACGTCGCGCAGGTGGCGGGAGTCTCCCGCGCCACCGTGTCCCGGGTGATCAACAACATCCGCAACGTCGACCCCCAGCTGCACAAGGTCGTCTGGGACGCGGTCAGCGCCACCGGGTACGTGCCCAACCGGGCCGCCCGCTCACTGGTCACCGGCCGCACCGGCAGCATCGCCCTGGTCGTCTCCGAGGCCGAGAACCGTGCCGCCGACGACCCGTTCCTCGGCCGCTTCTTCTCCGACCCGTTCTTCGGCCGCGTGGTCGGCGGCGTGCTCAGCGTGCTGCGACCGTCCGGAGTGCACCTCGCGCTCACCCTCGCCGGCGACGAGGAGGCCTGCGTCAAGGTCGTCTCCGACGTACGCCAGGGGCAGGTCGACGGGGTCGTCGTGCTCTCGCTGCACCCGCACGACCCGCTGCCGCGCATGCTCGCCGACGCCGCGGTGCCCGCGGTGCTCTACGGCCGCCCCGCGGCGCCGATGCCGATCAGCTATGTGGACGTCGCCACCTACCAGGGGGCCAAGCTCGCCGCGGACCACCTGGCGGCCCGCGGCTGCCAGCACGTGGCCACCATCTCGGGCTCGGTGGACATGCCCGCCGGCGCCGACCGCCTGCACGGCTTCCGCGAGGCGATGGCCAAGCAGGGCGTGGCGTACGTGCCCAGCTACGACGGCGGCTTCACCCACTCCGGCGGAGAGCGCGCCATGGAACGGCTGCTCGCCGAGCACCCGGAGACCGACGGCGTCTTCGCCGCCAGCGACGTGATGGCCCAGGGCGCCCTGGCCGTGCTACGCGATCATGGGAAATCGGTTCCCGATGACGTCGCCGTGGTCGGCTTCGACGACAGCAGCGCCGCCCTGGCCAGCCGCCCCCAGCTCACCACGGTCCGCCAGCCGGTCGAGGACATGGCCGCCGAGATGGCCCGCCTCCTGCTCACCCGCATAGACCAGCGCGCCAACCGCACCACCAGCGTCATCTTCGACCCCGAGCTCATCCTCCGCGCCTCCGCCTGACGGCCTGGCCGGCCCGCCCGGCCCCGCCCCGTTTCCCGTTGATCATGAACTTATGGCACGGGTGGGCGGCGTGTCGTGACCACAACTTCATGATCGTCCGAGCTGGACGGCCCGGTCGTGCGCGCGGTGAACTGCGCGGATGCGGCTTCTGGTAACAGCACGGCAACTGGGCCTTGACAGGACGAAGGATCCCGGACGATGCTCTCGCATGGGAGAGCGCTCTCCGATGTTCCTCCGCACGTTCCCCCACTGAACACCACCATCCCTCTCTGGTTGGAGGAAAGACATGCGTCCAGCACATAACGGGTCGCGGCTGCGCAGGCGTGCCGTCATGGTCGCCGCGCCGCTGCTGGCAGCCGCGCTGGTCATGACCACGGCCGCTTGCGGTGGCGGTGACGATCCTGCCGCTCCCGGTGGCAAGGTGAAGCTGACCATCGCGACGTTCGGTGAGTTCGGGTACAAGGAGCTGTACAAGGAGTATCAGCAGCTGAACCCGAATGTGGAGATCACGGAGCGGATCACCAA
>NZ_JBFAOU010000304.1:0-5607 GCF_040675365.1 Catellatospora sp. NPDC049609
GCACAACCGAAAGCTCGTGAGGGGTCACCGCGACATGACACTACGCCAGCCCACGGAGACCCGTACGACACGCCGACCTAACAAAGCACTACTAGTACTGCACTCCCCAAGTTCCCACCCCGCGCCCCTCCCGCCCGTAACGGCGCAACGAGAACCGGCCGACCAGGTGGCAAGAACCAACTGGCACAGGATGGGACTGATAACGCATCGCGAAGCAAGTGTGTCGATACGTGTCAAGCGAGTAGCTGCCCGGCGCCTTAACGCGGGGCAGCTACTCGCGGCGAAGTACATCAGTTACCCGGCGGCCCCTACGCACCTGTGGGACGGCCGGTGCCAAACGACGGCCGTCAGCCCAGATGTGCCCGCCGGAGCGTCACCACGGTAGCCGACGCGCAATCACCAGGCCGTCAGCCACTAGGGCTGAGCCTAAGCCAGGCGCTAGTCCATCAGATCTTGAAAGAGTCACAGTGATGATGTCGTCCGGGTTTAATTGGAAGCCGGCTGCTGGGTTGAGTTGGACCCATTCTCCCTGGTTGGCCTGCTGATCCACCACGACAGTATGAATTCCATTTTTTGTTCTCACCGCATAGCGCGCATTGGCATCAAGCGCTTCTCCTCCGACGATATTCACCCAGATGTCCCAAGTCTCAGAGCGGTGATTGATGTCGGTGACTGCTGGGCTGACGTCCCATGTGACAGCGACCTGCTCGCCGTTTGTAGACATGGCACTGTCTGCCAGACATGCTCCCGGGGTACAGGTTAGAACCTTCCATTCCCCGGTGGCATTTTCCTGACGAGCATCGAATACGCCTTCAAAGTGCAGCGTATTCAGCCAGAAGGTCTGGAAGTCACGCTGCTCACCGGAAAGAAAGTCGACCCATGCGGCCAGGAACTCTGCCACGGTGTGGGGCTTGTCGTTACGCACGACTTCAAGAATCTGCAGGGCAGGGTGGTTGCTAACGTCAACGAAGCTGTTCTTAGCCTCGGCCGAGCCCGCGTTTGGGTCGCTCGGCGGGTTGTTGTCGAATAGGTCGAACAATGCCGAAGCAATGTTCCCTTCGACCGCCGGTCCGCTTCGACACTCGATGTCGGGCTCGATAACACACCTTTCCAGATCAGCATCGCCGCCGCTGTCATATGCCATCTTCGTCCAGGTGGTGAATCCCGGGTCATTCTCTGACGCAACAGCGAGCCAGTGCGCGAAGCCCTCGTGCCAGGCGCAGTCCTCGGTACTTACTGTTGTGAAGTAATGCTCGGTGCCGCAACCCCTCTCCCACTGCTCATAATCGTTCCCATACCAATGGTGCATCGCACTGTGTGCCACCTCATGCTCAGGGGTTCCTGACTTCGCGCCCACCGTACCTAAGTGGATCTCGCGCGTATCCGGGTCATAGGTATCAGGTCCCATGCCCTCGTGAAGCTGAATATGGACGTTCCCGATGCCGCTTCCGACAAATTCGCGAACGTTGTAGGCAGCACCGTACGCGGCCGCGGCGAACGAGTGTGCCGTCTCGATAAGCCTGGGACGACGGAAAAAGAGCCCCAAATCAATCGTTAGCATTGGCTCGGCATCGTCCGGCATATCCTCGTGGCCAGGTGCTTTGACCTTTACGCTACGGTCCGCGTTGATGGCAAAGACTTCTAGTACGAGGTCTTCGTGCGCACAGGCCGTCGAGGACAGGTATGCTACGTCCGTCGGCTCACACCCGAACCAGGTTTCGCCGGACGGCCTCACATGGTTCTGTGGATAGGTGATTTCGATGTCGAATTCGCCACCGCGGCTAAGATAGCCATTTACCTCTGGGTCGTTCGGACCGTAGCCGGTTCGAACCGGCCGCCATTCGACCGGATCTGACTGGTTCCCGCCCTTGCCCCTATATTGCAGCCTCCACCATGCATCCGAGATAGGCCGCATGGGGTCCTCTACGTTCAGCTCGTGACGGCGGGGAGTTTCGACCTTTCCGGTTATACGGACGCGTGGTGGTGCGGGCGGCGCGGTGGCGCCGTCGTGTGGGGCAAGGATGACGGCGTCGGCTTTGAGAATGTCAGTGGACCCGGTGGTGTTGCGCAGGCGAACGAGGTTGTCGCCGGCGGGGTCCATGTCGAACACGTCGGGCAGCCGGACCCAGTTGTCGGTGGTGGTGGCCTGGTTGAGCGCGACCTGCTGTGCGCCGCCGACGATGTCGACGGTGTAGATGGCGTTGGTCTCGTCCCCTGCCTGGCCTGCGGGCAGCCGTACCCACACGTCGTAGTCGCCTGCTTCGGTCATGTGACGGCCGAGGTCCCAGGAGATCTCCGCCGAGCCGCCGGCCGGGTCGGTGAACCTGTAGTCGCCAGGCCTGTTCTCGCGGTAAGAGGGCGCGGAACCTCCCAGCGAGCCGCTGAGGTCGCGGCAGGTGTTGCACTCGGTGTCTTCCCAGGTCCCCGCGACGTTGGTGGCGAGTTCCTCGTCTTGCAGGTCGGTGTATTCGAGGGTGTTCATGAAGAAGATCAGGCGGTCCTGGGCCGCGTGATTGGCCTTCCAACCGTCCCACAGCTCGTTGACGTCGACCGGCACATCGGCCAACAGGTGAGCGTTGACCGCCCCGAAGCTGTAGTCGGTGAAGTCGGCGAAGCTCTGCCCGGCGCCTTCACTGTCAGCGGTTTCGTTGGCGCTGTCGGCCAGGTCCCATAAAACAGCGGTGATACGCAGCGGCTCGCCCGGTCCCTCAGCACAGCCGAAGCGGGGATCGTTTTGGGTCAGGCACGTCTCGACCGAGTAGCCGTAAGAAGGACCCCGCTGGAACGTAGGTGACTGGTCGGCTCCGCGGTTGCGCAGGTCTGCCTGCACACCGATGAACGCGGCAGTGCCGTAGACAAAAGAGCACGCATCCGACATGTCCATCGACGGAAAGCTAAGCCAGGCACCTTGCGGGCATCCTTGTCCAGGATAGGATCCATCAGGATAGGCGTGGCTGAGGAACGCCTGGGCGATGGCGCTCTCGGTTATTGCCGAGCGTACAGAGTTCCGCTCCTGGTGAAGATGCACCAACCCCGTCCCCGGGTCGAAGTAGGTGTTCGCCCCGTTCATGCGCAGGGTCACCGGCTCCTCGTCGCCGGGCATCACCTCCTTCACATCCAACGCGGCCCGGTACGCCCGCGCAGCAGCGAAATCGGTCACCGCATTCAGCTCGTCCGGGTACTGGAACCAGCGACCGACGTTCATCCGCACACTGCGGATCTTGTTTTGCGTGTCGACCACCCGGACCGACCCGTCCGCGCTGACGAGGTCGAAGAGCAGGTAGACAGAATCGTGGGTGCAGGCATTTCTTTCAACGCCCGGGAACGAGGGCAATCCCTGAAAGTCCTGGCAGCCGGGATGCCACCCAGTCTCATCGACAAACAACCACGGATACTCGAACGTCGCTGCGAACGTACCGTCCTCGTTGACAGACCCCACCACGGGCTCACCCGAGCCGTCGGTCACCGGAACCCCGGCAGCGCCACCGTAGACATCGTGTAGCACCCTGAACGGGATCCCGCCCAGACCCAGCGCGCCGAGATCGTCATCGGTCTTCACCCTCATCGACCCGTTCACCGTAACCAAAGGCCGCGGACAAGTCAGACTAAAGCAAGGAACGTCCCGCACCGCCGCCTCATCACTCGTGGGCTTGGCCGACGCCTGCCCCGGCGCCACAAGCGCGGCGGCGAACAGCGACACCACTGCTGTTCCAGCCAACCACAATCTTCGGTAAGACAACCCCTCCACCCTCCCGGCCCCTTTCCGCCCCTTGAGGGGCGATTGCCGCGATCTCATCGTGCACAACACTTGCCGGGCAGATGGCCCAGACGGGGAGGAGTACGGCGGCATCTCGTCGACGGTTCCCTGAAACTCATCCGATACTCGAGGGCTGCCACCCGCTTCAGCGGCGGTTGTTCCTCGCGGCGCAGGTCCGAGACTCGGTGCAGTCCGACCGCGGCGTTGCGGTGGAACAGAACACACTCGGTCACGTCCACGCACGTGGTGTATCGGTAAACGACCACGGCTGATCCTGATGTGAGCCTATGCGGCGGTGAGTTCTGCTCCGGGTTGCGCCGCGCTGGCAGAGGGCTGGTCGTCGATGGTCTCCTTCCTGGCCTTGGCGAGCAGTTCGGGGCCCATGTAGCGACGCTGTTCGGTCCATTCGTCGGTCTGCTCGGCCAGGACCGCGCCGACCAGGCGGATCACGGCGGCGCGGTTGGGGAAGATCCCGACGACGTCGGTGCGGCGGCGGATCTCCTTGTTGAGTCGCTTCCTGGGGGTTGTTCGACCAGATCTGTCGCCACAGCTCCTTCGGGAACGCGGTGAACGCCAGGAGGTCGTCGCGGGCGTCGTCGAGGTGGGCAGCGGCGGCGGGGTACTTGGCCGCGACGGCGTCGACGACCCGGGCGTACTGCGCGGCGACCTCGGCGGCGTCGGGCTGGTCGAAGATGGTGCGGACCATCGTGGCCAGCCACGGCTGCGCCGACTTCGGCACCCGGGTGAGCAGGTTGCGCAGGTAGTGGGTCCGGCACCGCTGCCAGGCCGCGCCGGGCAGCGCGGACCCGATCGCGTTGACCAGCCCACGGTGCGCGTCGGAGATGACCAACCGGACGCCGGTCAGACCGCGGGCGGTCAGCGATCGCAGGAACGACAGCCAACCGGCGCCGTCTTCCTCGGCGCAGACGTCCAGGCCCAAGACTTCGCGATGGCCGTCGGCGTTGACGCCGACCGCGACCAGGCACGCGACGTTGACAGTCCTACCGTCCTCGCGAACCTTCATCGTCAGCGCGTCCAGGGACACGAACGTGTAATGCGCCGAGTCCAGGGGCCGGCTGCGGAACGCCTCGACCTGCACGTCGAGGGTCTGGGCCATCTGCGACACCTGCGACTTCGACAACCGGGTCACCCCCAGCTGCTCGGCCAGCTTCTCCACCCGCCGCGTCGACACCCCGAGCAGGTAGCTGGTCGCCACGACGGTGACCAAGGCCTGCTCCGCCCGGCGGCGGTGTTCGAGCAGCCAGTCCGGGAAGTACGACCCCGTGCGCAACTTCGGGACCTGCAGCTCGACCGTGCCGGCGCGGGTGTCCCATTCCCGGCTCCGGTAGCCGTTGCGCTGGTTGACCCGCTCGTCGCTGCGCTGGCCGTAGTCGGCGCCGCAGGCCGTGTCGGCGTCGGCGGACATCAGCGCGTTGGCGAACGCGGCGATCATTGTCGCCAACACGTCCGGGTTGCCGTGCTCTGCCTGCTGGCGAAGCCACGCGGCAGCATCCACACTTTGTAGTGCGGTCATCGGGTACTCCTGATCTCTCAAGACTTTGGTCGGTCTGAGGATCAATCCGATGGCCGCTTACCTTGTTACGCCCGAGTCCAAGACCCGACGGTTCCTACACCACGTCCGTCAGTGTCTACGGTGAACTTGCTCGACGGGGCTCGCTCCACCACTTCCTGCCGATCCTGGCCTGGTCCACTTCTGCGGTCCGTCGAGCGTGCTGGACTGGCCAGCGTGGCTTGATAGCGCCTCTGTGTGTCAAGGGGCCGCAACGACCATCTGCTGTTGATCTTTGATGAGGTAGCGGTAGATGACGTTGGCAAGCCGGCGTTTGAGC
>NZ_JBFAOU010000305.1:0-3736 GCF_040675365.1 Catellatospora sp. NPDC049609
GGTTAAACGCGATCAGGCCCACCCCTTTAGGGGTGGGCCTGATCAGCGATGTTTGTCCGGCGGCGTCCTACTCTCCCACAACGTCCCCGTTGCAGTACCATCGGCGCTGGAGGGCTTAGCTTCCGGGTTCGGAATGTTGCCGGGCGTTTCCCCTCCGCCATGGCCGCCGTAACTCTATCAACATGTCAACCCGCGCCGTTCGGCGTGCGTGGTTGCGTGTCGTGATGTGCATGGTGGACGCGAGACATCTTGCAGGACTCTCAGTGTTGTTAGGTAAGTCCTCGGCCTATTAGTACCAGTCGACTGAACACATTACTGTGCTTACATCTCTGGCCTATCAACCCGGTGGTCTAGCCGGGGGCCTTACCCACTCTCGTGGTGGGAGACCTCATCTTGAAGCGAGCTTCCCGCTTAGATGCTTTCAGCGGTTATCCCTTCCGAACGTAGCCAACCAGCCATGCCCCTGGCGGGACAACTGGCACACCAGAGGTTCGTCCGTCCCGGTCCTCTCGTACTAGGGACAGCCCTTCTCAAGTCTCCTGCGCGCACGGCGGATAGGGACCGAACTGTCTCACGACGTTCTAAACCCAGCTCGCGTACCGCTTTAATGGGCGAACAGCCCAACCCTTGGGACCTACTCCAGCCCCAGGATGCGACGAGCCGACATCGAGGTGCCAAACCATCCCGTCGATATGGACTCTTGGGGAAGATCAGCCTGTTATCCCCGGGGTACCTTTTATCCGTTGAGCGACACCGCTTCCACATGCCAGTGCCGGATCACTAGTCCCGACTTTCGTCCCTGCTCGACCTGTCAGTCTCACAGTCAAGCTCCCTTGTGCACTTACACTCAACACCTGATTGCCAACCAGGCTGAGGGAACCTTTGGGCGCCTCCGTTACCCTTTAGGAGGCAACCGCCCCAGTTAAACTACCCACCAGACACTGTCCCTGAACCGGATCACGGTCCGAAGTTAGATACCCAGATCAACCAGAGTGGTATTTCAACGATGGCTCCACCCTAACTGGCGTTAGGGGCTCACAGCCTCCCACCTATCCTACACAAGTTAAACCGGATACCAATGTCAAGCTATAGTGAAGGTCCCGGGGTCTTTCCGTCCTGCCGCGCGTAACGAGCATCTTTACTCGTAGTGCAATTTCGCCGGGCCTGTGGTTGAGACAGTGGGGAAGTCGTTACGCCATTCGTGCAGGTCGGAACTTACCCGACAAGGAATTTCGCTACCTTAGGATGGTTATAGTTACCACCGCCGTTTACTGGCGCTTAAGTTCTCCGCTTCGCCTTGCGGCTAACAGGTCCCCTTAACGTTCCAGCACCGGGCAGGCGTCAGTCCATATACAGCGTCTTACGACTTCGCATGGACCTGTGTTTTTAGTAAACAGTCGCTTCCCCCTGCTCTCTGCGACCCCACCCAGCTCCAGCCGCGAAGGCCTTCACCAGACGAGGCCCCCCTTCTCCCTAAGTTACGGGGGCAATTTGCCGAGTTCCTTAACCACAGTTCGCCCGATCGCCTCGGTATTCTCTACCTGACCACCTGTGTCGGTTTCGGGTACGGGCCGCGCACAGCTCGCTAGAGGCTTTTCTCGGCAGCATAGGATCATCGACTTCACCTGATACGGCTCGGCATCACGTCTCAGCCTTGATGCGGCGCGGATTTGCCTACGCCACGGCCTACACGCTTACCCCAGGACTACCACCGCCTGGGCTCGACTACCTTCCTGCGTCACCCCATCGCTCAACTACTACCAGCCAAGATCCCAACACTCGCACCGCCGGCCCGAAGGCCATAGGTGTCCGTGGAGGTTAGTACAGCCAGGTTCATCGCGGGCGCTGCTTTGCGGGTACGGGAATATCAACCCGTTGTCCATCGACTACGCCTCTCGGCCTCGCCTTAGGTCCCGACTCACCCAGAGCAGATTAGCTTGACTCTGGAACCCTTGGTCATCCGGCGGCAGGGTTTCTCACCCTGCATTCGCTACTCATGCCTGCATTCTCACTCGTGTGGCGTCCACGGCTAGATCACTCTGCCGCTTCACCCGCCACACGACGCTCCCCTACCCACCCACACACCTGGACCAGGTTACCCTGGCCGAGTCATTGTGTGAGTGCCACAGCTTCGGCGGTGTGCTTGAGCCCCGCTACATTGTCGGCGCGGAACCACTTGACCAGTGAGCTATTACGCACTCTTTCAAGGGTGGCTGCTTCTAAGCCAACCTCCTGGTTGTCTATGCGATCCCACATCCTTTTCCACTTAGCACACGCTTAGGGGCCTTAGCTGGTGATCTGGGCTGTTTCCCTCTCGACTACGAAGCTTATCCCCCGCAGTCTCACTGCCGCGCTCTCACTTACCGGCATTCGGAGTTTAGCTGACTTCGGTAAGCTTGTGGGCCCCCTAGGCCATCCAGTAGCTCTACCTCCGGCAAGAAACACGCGACGCTGCACCTAAATGCATTTCGGGGAGAACCAGCTATCACGGAGTTTGATTGGCCTTTCACCCCTAACCACAGGTCATCCCCCAACTTTTCAACGTTGGTGGGTTCGGCCCTCCACGACGTCTTACCGTCGCTTCAGCCTGCCCATGGCTAGATCACCCCGCTTCGGGTCTAGAGCATGCGACTGAACGCCCTGTTCAGACTCGCTTTCGCTACGGCTTCCCCACACGGGTTAACCTCGCCACATGCCACTAACTCGCAGGCTCATTCTTCAAAAGGCACGCCGTCACCTCGGAACAAGTCCTCAGCTCCGACGGATTGTAGGCAGACGGTTTCAGGTACTATTTCACTCCCCTCCCGGGGTACTTTTCACCATTCCCTCACGGTACTAATCCGCTATCGGTCACCAGGTAGTATTCAGCCTTACCAGGTGGTCCTGGCAGATTCACGGCAGATTTCAGGAGTCCGCCGCTACTCGGGAACACCCACCACAGGCCTTGAACTTTCGTCTACAGGACTCTCACCCTCTACGGTCCCTCATTCCAGAGGATTCGACTAGCCCAAGGCTTTATAACTGTGCGACACAGTGTCAGCTGTGTCAGTAGGGTCCCACAACCCCGCGCACGCAACCCCTGACAGGTATCACACGCACACGGTTTAGGCTACATCCGCTTTCGCTCGCCACTACTCACGGAATCACATGTTGTTTTCTCTTCCTACGGGTACTGAGATGTTTCACTTCCCCGCGTTCCCTCCACACACCCTATGTATTCAGGTGCGGGTAACCCGACATGACTCGGGCTGGGTTCCCCCATTCGGACACCCTGGGATCACAGCTTGGTTGACAGCTCCCCCAGGCCTATCGCGGCCTCCCACGTCCTTCATCGGCTCCTGGTGCCAAGGCATCCACCGTCTGCCCTTAAAAACTTACCTACACAGAGAAACAAGATGCTCGCGTCCACTATGCACATCTCAACAAACAACCAACCCACACCCACCATGCGAAACACTTACCGCAACCGCGGCAGTATGCTTCACCGGATGTGATCGGCGCCCGAAACAACAAGCAGAGCTTGTTCTTTCAGGACCCAACAGGGTGCTAAACGAGGCGACCAGCCGCACCGGGACCGTTCCACGCCCCCGCTCCGAAGAGCTGAAGAGGAGCAGTACTTGGTGATCCGGCCGTTGCCGGCAACCTCTGACCAGTGTCTCCGCCATTGAGCCCTCGCCACCGCACTCGGGTGGCGCAGGTCCTGACCCGTTTTCACGGGTAGGTGCTCCTTAGAAAG
>NZ_JBFAOU010000306.1:0-5553 GCF_040675365.1 Catellatospora sp. NPDC049609
GATGCTGGGCCACTTCGCCCACCTGCACTACTTCGAGGTCGGCGAGCAGGCCGGCACCGCGCTCGACCGGCGACTCTTGGAACTGGCCAACGGCCGGCCCACCCTGGCCCACCTGGACGATCCCCGCTTCGCCGACACGCTCGCGCTGGCGGCACAGGACGTCGCGCAGACCCGCCCGGCGCTGGAAGGGCTGCTGCACCTGGGTGGCCTCGTGCTGCGGGCCGCGGTCACCACGGTCATCCTGGCCACGGTGGACCCGTGGCTGGCGCTGCTGCCGCTGGCGGCCGTCCCGCCGGTGCTGATCACCCGCCGGGCGGCCCGGCTCGTCGAACGCGCCCGCGAGCGCACCGCGGCGGCGGGCCGGTTCACCGGGCACCTGCTGTCGCTGGCCGCCGACGCGGGCGCGGTCAAGGAGATCCGGCTGTTCGGCGCGCACGGGTTCCTGATGGGACGCCAGGCCCGGGAGTGGGCGCGGGCCACCGACGAGCTGTGGGCGGCGCAGTGGCGGGCGGCCCTGCTGCGCGGGTGCGGGCAGCTGCTGTTCGCGTTCGCGTACGGCGCCGCGATCCTGGTCGTGCTGCGCCGCGCCGTCGCCGGGACCGCCACCGTCGGCGAGGTGGTGCTGGTGGTGACCCTCGCCGTGCAGATCAGCGTGCAGGTGGCGAGCGCCATCGGGCTGCACGCGACCGTCGCCGCGGCGGCCCGCACCGCCGAGCGCTTCGCCGAGCTGGCCGCGCCCGTGCCGGAGCTTGCCGCCGTGCCCGCGCGGAACCTTGCCACCGCGCCCGTGCCGGCGCGTGCCGCCGGGCCCGCGCCGGAGCTGGCCGCCAAGCCCGCACCGCGGCGGTTGCGGCGGGGCATCCGGCTGGAGGGCGTGACGTTCAGCTATCCGGGCGCCGCCGGGCCGACGCTGCGCGGCGTCGACCTGACCATCCCGGCCGGCGCCACGGTCGCCCTGGTCGGGGAGAACGGCGCCGGCAAGAGCACCCTGGTCAAACTGCTCTGCGGGCTGTACGCGCCCACCTCCGGCCGGCTCACCGTGGACGGGGTGGACCTGGCGCGTATCCCCGCCGACGCCTGGCACCGGCGGATCGCCATGCTGTTCCAGGACTTCGCCCGGCTGCACTTCACCGTGCGCGACAACGTAGGCGTGGGCGAGCTCGCCCTGCGCGAGGACGACGACGCCCTGCACGCCGCGCTCCACCAGGCCCGCGCGACCCGCGCCGCCGAGCAGGCGGGCGGCCTCGACGGCCTGCTCGGGCGCGGGTACGCCGACGGCACGGAGCTGTCCGGCGGGCAGTGGCAGTCCCTCGGCCTGGCCCGGGCGCTGATGCGCCCCCGGCCGCTGCTGCTGGCGCTGGACGAGCCCGCCGCCGCACTCGACGCCCACGCCGAGAACGCGCTGTTCACCCGCTTCGCCACGGCCGCGCGGCGAGCCGGCCGGGGCTCCGGCGCGATCACCCTGTTCGTGTCGCACCGCTTCTCCACCGTGCGCGCCGCGGACCTGATCGTGGTGCTGCGCGACGGCGCGGTCGCCGAGCTGGGCGGCCACGACGAGCTGATGGCGCGCGGCGGCCTCTACCACGACCTGTTCACCCTGCAGGCCAGGGCGTACGCCTGAGCCGTCGGGCATCGTCCAGGTCGGATTCACGACTGGGCCTAGGCATCCACGCTCGATCAACTTACCGTGTCGGCCATGAACGCCTCTCGGATTCGCCACGCGGCCCCCGGCACCGGCCGGACGCGTACCGATAACGCACGTCACCACAACCCCGGCCGGGCCGTGCTCGCGCTCGCCGGGGTGCTCGCCCTCGCCCTGCTCGGCACCGCCGCCTGCGGGAAGAAGGGCGGCGACCCGCAGACGAGCGCGTCCGCGGACACCGTGCTGACCGGTGGGCCCAGCGCGAGCACGGACCCGAGCGCCGCACCGTCCGGATCGGCCACCGCGGCACCGCAGCCGTCGGCCACCGGTGGCGGCGGCGACAAGCCGCCGTCGTTCCCGGCCTCGGCCAAGGAATACGGCCTGGCCACCCTCGCGGCGTGGGCCAGCGGCAGCAAGTCCCGGCTCGACCTGTACGCCAACCAGGCGGCGGTCGCCCAGTTCATGGGCCACGGCAAGCCGAACAGCCAGTGGACCAACATCAAGTGCGAGGCGTCCGGCGGCAACAACACCGCGTGCGACTACCGCAACGCCCACGGCGACGACGCCCGGCTGACCATGGAGAACACCGAGCTGGGCCACCCCACGGCCACCACCGACGTGTTCATCAACCGCACGCAGTACTCCCACGCCGCCGACCAGTACGTCAGCGACTTCATCGCGGCCTGGCAGGACGGCAACAAGCAGCGGATGACCCGCTACTCCAGCTCGTCGATCGCGAACTCGTTCCTCGGCAAGACCCCGCCGACCGGCAGCCAGACCAGCGCGAGCCAGTCCGGCAGCACCTGGAAGGTGCAGGTGAGCGGCCTGCCGGTGGGCTCCGGGAGCTGGACCTTCACCGTCAAGGCGAGCAACCTCGGCGAGGGCAACGCCATCACCGCCGCCACCGCCGACTGACGGCGCACGTCCTGACCACGGCTCGGTTCATGCTGCTCCACCAGCGTGGACCGGGCCTTGTCACGGGTGGTCCGCGGGGTCGGCGGCCTCCGTCGGCACTAGACTCGGCCTGGTGACGGTACGTAGCGGCGAGGTGCGCAGGTGAACCGGGGACCGGACGCCGGCGCGCCGCCGATCCTGAGCGACGTGCCCGGCTCGTTCACCTGGCGGGTGCTGCACGACCGGCATCCGGCGATCATCCGGCAGGTCGCCGCGGCGTTCCCGTACCCGCCGCACGTCCGCGCGGCGCTGGAGCGGCTGTCCGCCGACGCCCTCGCGGGCGTGGTCGAGCCGCTGCCCGCCGACGCCCACGACGCCGCCGACTGGGCCCGCTGGAGCGCGCCGTACCTGGGCATGAGCTGGTACGACGTGCCGTTTCTGTGGGCCGAGAACTACTTCTACCGGCGGCTGCTCGACGCGGTCGACTACTTCCGTCCCGGTCCCTGGCGAGGGCTCGACCCGTTCGAGCCGCAGAAGACGGCCGAGCTCGCCGATCCCGCGCTCGACGCCGACCTGGCCGGCCTGGCGAAGGTCGCGGCCCTGCCGCCGGGCGAGCAGCTCACCGCCGCGGTGGACGCGGCGCTGTGGGGCAACCGCGCCGACCTGGCGACCAGGCTGTCCGACCCGGAGGCCGAGCACCGCAAGCAGGCCTCCGACCTGGTCGCCGACGACAGCGCGGCGCTGCAGGAGATCCTCGCGCCGGGCACGGGCGGGACGGTGTGCCTGGTCGCCGACAACGCCGGGCGCGAGCTGCTGCCCGACCTGGTGCTGATCGACGTGCTGCTGCGCGGTGGCGGAGCGGCCCACGTCGAGCTGCACCTCAAGCCCCTGCCGTACTTCGTCTCCGACGCCACCGGGCGCGACCTGCTGGCCTGCCTGCACCGGCTCGCCGCGCACGAGGCGTCGGCGCCGCTCGCGCGGCGGCTGCGGGAGGCGATCGGCGACGGGCGGCTGGAGGTCGTCGCGCCGGACTTCTACTGCACCCCGCTGACCTACCGGGAGGTGCCCGCCGGGCTGGCCGAGCGGTTCCGGGTGGCGAAGCTGACCGTGGTCAAGGGCGACCTGCACTACCGGCGGCTGGTCGGCGACCGCCACTGGCCCGCCGAGACGCCGTTCGCGGCGGTGACGGCGACGTTCCCGGGGGCGGTCGCGGCGCTGCGTACGCTCAAATCGGAGGTCCTGGTCGGCGTGCCCGACGCGGCGGCGCGCGACGCGGCGGGCGGCGACTGGCGGCTGAACGGCACCCACGGCCTGATCCAGGTCCGGCGGTAGCCCGGCCCCGCGTGAGGTGCGCACCCCACGGCGACCGGCTGGCCACGCCGCGCCCGGGAGTCACTCCGCCGGTCGAGGTGCCGGTCCGCGCATCACCAGCCCGCCGGTGCGCAGTTGGTACGGGTGGACCGCTCGTCGACCCGGGAGCTGACATGAGGATTCGTAGATCGCTGCTGAGCGTGGCCGGCGCGGCGTGCGCGCTGCTGCCGCTGACCGCCGCCGCGGCCGCACCGGATCCGGTGCCGGCGGCTCCCGAGCCGGTGGTCCCTGACGCGGTGTTCCCGCTGGTGGCGTACACGGAGCACGATCTCGGCGGGGCCTCGCAGGCGTTCGGCACGGGCGTGTTCGACGCCGACACGGGCGGGCTCGCCGCGGTCGGCGCGGACGCGATCTCGTCGCTGCGGGTGGCCGAGGGGTACCGGGTGCTGGCCTGCGATCTCACCGAGGCGCAGAGCGCGGGCACGCTCGGCGGCCTGGGCGCCTGCCGGTACTTCGACGCCGGCTGGTACGACCGGGTCGGCGGCGGCCTCGACGACCGCATCTCGCTGCTGGCCGTGGTGGCCGCGGCCGAGCAGGGCGGGACGGGGTCCGGGGTGACGGTGTTCGGCGGGGCGGGCTTCACCGGCGGGCGGTTGAGCCTGGGGCCCGGCCGGCACGAGGCGGACACCGGTGACCTGGCCCGGCTCGACTCGGTCAACTCGCTGGCCGTCGCCGAGGGGCACACGGCGGTGCTGTGCGACAGCTTCCACTCCACCGCCGTGGCCAGCGGAAACCCCGGCCTGTGCCGGTCGTTTAGGCCGGGTGAGCACGCCACGGTCAGCGCCGACCTGGAGGGCCTGGTGTCGCTGGTCGCGGTCGGCGGCCCGGCGGTGACCGCCACGCAGGGGTACGCCATGGGCGGCGCCGTGCAGTCCTTCACCCCCGGCATCCACCAGGCCGCCGCCGGGGAGCTCGCGGCCGCCGGCAACGACGCGATCAGCTCGCTGCGCGTGTCCCCCGGCTACCGGGTGCTCGCCTGCGCCGACGACCAGGCCGCACCCGCCTCGCTGGACGGGTGCACGCTGTTCGAGGCCGGGGTGCACGACCTGGCCGGCACCGGGCTCGACGACGCGGTCTCGCTGCTGGTGGTCTCGGCCGGCCCGGCCACCGGCGACCTGCTCACCGCGTACGGCGACGCCGACCTGGAGGGCAAGTCGGGCGGGTTCGGCCCGGGGATCTACGCCGCCGCCGACCTCGGCGCGGTCGGCAACGACGAGATCAGCTCGCTGCGCCTGGCCGACGGGGCGCGGGCCGTGCTCTGCGAGCACGACGACGCCGCACCCGGGCAGGTCGGGCAGTGCCGCCTGTTCACCGCGGGCGAGCACGAGGACGTCGGCTCCCTCGACGACCAGGTCTCCCTGCTGGCGGTCTCCTGACCTTCGGCGACCCGGCTTCGGGCTGCTCGGTCCCGGTTCCCGAGTCTTCGGCCGGGCGTGGGCCGGCCGTTCTCGGTGCCCGGGTCTTCGGGCCGGGCACCGGTCCCCGGCTGGCCGGGACTTCCCCCGCTCTGTCTTCGGCTGCTTCGTGCGCCGCTTCCCATGGGGGACATGGCTGCAGCGGGGGACAACTTCTGGGGGGTAGGGAGCAACCCCCAAATTTTACCCCCCCCCCGCACCCGTCGGCCGGGCGGCGCCCCCACCCCCACA
>NZ_JBFAOU010000307.1:0-5418 GCF_040675365.1 Catellatospora sp. NPDC049609
GAGATGCCGGTGGACACGCCCTCGCGGGCGTCGACGGTCACGCAGTACGCGGTGCCGCGCCGGTCCTGGTTGGTGTAGTACATGGGCGGCAGCTCCAGCCGGTCCGCCTCGTCCTCGGTGATCGCCACGCAGATGTAGCCGGAGGTGTGGCGCACGGTGAAGGCCACCAGCTCCTGGCTGGCCAGCTCGGCGGCGAAGATCAGGTCGCCCTCGTTCTCGCGGTCCTCGTCATCGACCACGACCTCGCTCACCGACACACGACGGATCGCGAAAGAGCGGGATGCCTCCGAGAACCTTCGGCTGCGTCTTCGGCCTACGGGACCAGCAAGTCGTGTGGGGAGGTGTGCCCAGCGATGACGAGCACTGCGGGTCGGTAGCGAGGAAGCTCCCGCCGTGTCGGCCATGACCGCTCCCCGTCACTTGTCCTGGCCGGAGTAGGGTCCGGCGCGGTCAGAGGCATACTCGATCGTGTCTACGGTAGGCACACGGTGAACGCCGGGGGACTCGTGCAGAACCCTCGGGCCAGGCCTCACCGGTCAGGGACGGGCAATCTGCCAAATGCCCTCGACACCATCACCAGAAGGTTGGCCGGGCCGTGCATCGTTTATGTATCGGTACAGCGGATGGCCGTTGAGAGTAATTTGTTTCCCGCCGTCCGGGCGGACTAACACGCCGAGCGCTCGGGGGTCAATTCCGGGTAGCGCGATTGGCATTCCAGACTCGGCCAGCGCGGGAGGCCATGTCTTGGCACATGTGGCATCGCACGACGAGGACACTGCCTTACCATCCTTGCTGACTCTATCTTTTTTGGAGGTGTAGAGCACGTAACCTTGGTGGTCAGCAACGGCCTTTCCCTTAGGCGTGTTGATCAATGCCACCATGCCCGCCGGTGGCGCAACCGGTGACTGCTGCGCGAGCGGCACCAACGTCTCCGGCTTCGCCTTTGCGGGGCCTTCTCCACTAGACAACACAACGCCTCCGAGGCCGAGCAAGCCGACACATGCAACTGCGGCCAGCACCCAGCGCTTCCGTCGGAGAAAACTCATCTGATCCAACTCCTATCGCATTGCCCTTGACCGAGGCATGCTGATCGATTGATAACGAAGAAATCGCGGAAGGGACAATGCGGCTAGTTGTCAGCGCATTGTCGAACGGACACGCACGACCACTACCCTCAGGCCCGGAATGACATAGGGCGTGATACTCGATATTTGGATCTGACCGCCGACGTCGCAGCCGAAGTGAACTGCGCCACTTGGGTTACGGATCCCAGCGCCTATCGGTTCCGTCATTCAACCTGCGTCGCAGCGCGGCCGCCGACGGCGGGCTAGCGGTACGGCCATGGCCTGTCACGGCGGTGCCATGTAGGCGCGGCGTGCCGAGGCCGTGGTGTACGCGCGGTGACGGAGGCTCGCTGAGCGACGCCCGTCGTCTCCTGAGAGCCACCGCCTGTGACCACCATCGGTATCGACCCGCACAGGTCCTCGTTCAGCGCCGTCGCGCTTGACCCACCCGTCAGCCCTTGCGACCCGCCGCGTCGCCGTCAACGCCGCCGCATTCAAGACCCTCATAGCAGTCCGCGGACTGGCCGCAACGGCGGTTCGCCGTTGAAGGCGCGACCGGGCTAGGCCGGCCCATCGCCCGACTGCCGGCCGCGGCCGGTGAACATGTCGTTGACGTGTCAGGCACCCTCAGCATCCGTGCCAGGGTGCTGGACACCGGCGACGCCCGCAAGACCGACCTCCACGACGCCGCCAGCGTCGCGCATGTCGCTCAATGTAGCCGCAAGCTGCGCACCGACGTCGCAGAAACAGACCATGCTGCTGCGGATACTAGCCCAACGCCGCGACGACTGGCCCACGAACGCGTCCGGATCACCAATCGTCTCCATGGCCTGCTGCAGGACCCAGTCCCCGCAGGCGCCGCGCTTGGCCTGTCCGCTACCCTGCTGCGCTCGGTCCGGCCGACAATCGCCGCCGACGCCTGCCGCCGCGATCTCGCCCGAGACCTGATCGACGACCTCCACCGGACGGACCGGCTGCTTAAGAGCAACGAGAAGCAGACCGGCCATGCTGTGCCCGTGGCGGCAGCAGCCTCACCCAGATCCACGGCCTGGGCACCATACTGGGCCGCAAGATCATCCGCTACGTCGGCGATGTTACGCGCTTTTCACAGACCACTTCGCCAGCTACACCGGACCTCGCCGCTGGACGCCTCCAGCGGCGAGCGCCGCCGCCACCGCCTCAACGCCGGCGGCAACCGCCAGCTCAACTCTGCGCCCCACACCATCGCCGTCTGTCAGGCCCGCGGCCTTGGGTCCGGAGCAGACTATTACCAGCGCAAACTCACCGAGGGCAAGACCCGCCGAAGCGCGCCGAGCCCGTCAAACGGCGACCTGCCCACGTCATCTACCGCCACCCCGTCAAGGATCAACAGCGGATGACTGCTACAGCCTCTTGACACAGAGGCGCCATCAGGAGCTTCACTTCGTGGCCGCCTCCAAGGCTCAACCTGATCAACCTGATCAACATCAACTACGTTCGCGATTGGGCGAGTCTGGAGCGTCTGCAGATCCGATGAGCGCCTCGGCCACGTACTTCAGCTTGGATACACTCCGCCGAAGAACGGGAGAGTTATGAAGATCGCAAAAGTCGCCGCCATGTCAGCGGCCACTGCAGCGTTGGGGATGGTTCTCAGCATCGCGCTTGGCGCTTCTGCCAGTGCTGCGGCCGACGGCGCTAGTTCTGTGCGCGTAGTTTCTACCTCCTCCGAGGGAAGCGAGGACTTCCCGGATCCGTTCTGTCCATGTGTCAACTAGAGTCCATTCACGTGCTTGGTCCCAGAGATATTCCCAACACCTGACTCGATTTCAGGGATAACAGAGTTAAGTCCTGATGGCTGGGCGACGCATGGCCGCAGGACTGCAAGCGAGCGCGGGGCACCAGGCCGCCGCCGCTAAGGTCGGTCCAGCCGTGCCCAAGGATAATGATGGTGAACCACACCATCATTCAGCGGGGCGCGTCAGAAGTTAAGCACCGATGGGCTGCAGGTCGATCCCGTGCCTGCAGCCCATCGGGCCAGATCGCTCGGTATATGCGCCGACGAGCGGATCGCGTTAGCGGATCGGCTGCGCCCACGCGGCCGCGGCCTGGCTCCGGGCAGGTACATTGCGCAAGTCGATGCAGCCGATGGCCGCCTCGGCTGGGCGTGGACCATCAGGGACTGCAGCAGTTCGTTACCACGAGCTCGTCTCCGAACACCTCACCCCAGCGGCCGAACACCGAGGTCATTTCAACGACACCCGTGGATGTCTCGTGATCAACCAGATGCCTGAGATGCGTACTACGCAGTGAGGCTACTGAAAGGACTGCGTTACCACACGCCAGTCCAGCAGGAACCTCACTTGCTAACTCCGCGCCGTCGTTCCGGGCCTGTCGACACCCCACCTGAACTTCCTGGCCGGCCTGCTGGCCGAGCACCGCACCAGCGTCGGTTGCCGGTGGCGCAAGTTGTCGCCCGCCCAGCAGGCGCTGCTGGTCCTGGTCCACCTGCGCTGCGGCGACAGCCTGGCCCGCCTGACAGCGTCGTTCGAACTGTCGCCGACCACCTGCTACCGCTACGTCACCGAGGCCGTCGCCCTGCTCGCGGCCCACGCGCCGTCGCTGGACCAGGCCCCGGCAGGCAGGCAGCGCAAGGTCACGATCCTGAACGGCACAATCACCGCGACCTTCCTCGTGCGCTGGACCGGCCAGCACAAGCGCTGGCGGGTGCACCGCAAGCGGACCTACGACGTCAACCTGCAGGCCCTGTCCGGTGACACGGGCCAACTGCTGTGGATCTCCGACGGGCTGCCCGGCTCACCCACGACCTGACCGCCGTCCGCCAGCACGGCGTCGTCGACGCCGCCGCCCGACATGACCCGCAGTTCTGGGCCGACCGCGGCTACCAGGGCGAAGCGCCCACCCCGATCACGCCGGTCCGCACCTGCAAAAACAAGCCCCTGATCCCGGCGGCTTCGGCACACAACCGCCGCCACGCCGCCGTCCGGGCACCGGGAGAACGTGGCTTCGCCACGCTCAAGTGCTGGCAGATCCTCACCCGCATCCGCTGCACCGTTGGCAAGACCGACGCCATCGCGCAGGCCATCCTGGCCCTACACCACGCCACATCGACGCCAATCAGGATGAATGGCCTCACTGGCCAACGATCGAGGCCCACTTCTGCCCCCGCTACCTTTTTGATGTCCCCAGCCGGGGACGGCTCGGTCGCTCGGCCCGGTATGACTTACTGCCCCTGTCGTACGCATGATCCGGGGTGTTGTCGCCGGGGCGGGTGGCGTCGACCCACCGCTGATAGGGACACGGCCCCCCGTGCCTTGGGCAGGTCTCTTCGTAACATGGCTGCCGGCAGTCGATGCCAGATCGGCGACCGAGACACAGGGCAAGTGTCGCGGGGAGGCGATACATGCATGCGGACTACCAGGTGCTCCTCGGCCTCGACGTCGGCAAGGAAGGCCACCACGCGGTCGCCTTCGACCGTGACGGCAGACGGCTGCACGACGCCGCGCTGGTCAACAGTGAGGCCAAACTGCAGCAGGTGCTCGACAAACTCGCCCGCCACGGCCAGGTACTCGTCGTGGTCGACCAGCCGTCCTCGATCGGCGCCCTGCCCGTCGCAGTCGCCCGCGCCTGCGGTCATCAGGTCGCCTACCTTCCCGGCCTGGCAATGCGTCGTTTGGCCGACCTGCATCCCGGCGCAGCCAAGACCGACGCCCGCGACGCCTCCGTCATCGCCGACGCCGCCCGGACGCTGCCACACACGCTGCGCCGCGTCGACATCGGCGACGAAGCCCTGGCCGAACTCGAAGTACTGGTCGGGTTCGACGACGACCTCGCAGGCGAGTCGACCCGACAGGCCAACCGGATCCGTGGCCTGCTCACCCAGATCCACCCCGCCCTGGAACGGGTACTTGGTCCAAAGGTCCAGCACAAAGCGGTGCTGGAACTGCTGTCGCGTTGCGGCGGCCCAGCCGGGCTGCGCAAAGCCAGCCGACGCAAACTCACCGCGATCGCCGCCAAGAACGCACCCCGCATGGGCGAACGGCTGGTCGAGCAGATCATGGCCGCCCTGAGCGAACAGACCGTCACCGTCGCCGGCACCGCCACAGCCGAGACCATCCTGCCGAGACTGGCCCGCAGCCTGCAAGACGTGCTCCAACAGCGGCAACAGGTCGCCGCAGAGGTCGACGGGATACTCGATGCCCACCCTCTCGCCGAGGTCCTGACCTCGATGCCCGCCGTCGGTGTCAGGACCGCAGCCCAGATCCTGCTGAAGGTCGGTGACGGCACCGGCTTCGCCAGCTCCGGCCACCTCGCCGCCTACGCTGGGCTGGCCCCGGTCACCCGCTCCGGCACCAGC
>NZ_JBFAOU010000308.1:0-5374 GCF_040675365.1 Catellatospora sp. NPDC049609
AGCCCCTCGCCGATGCGGCTGGAGTAGAAGCGCTCGGCCAGCGACAGCAGTGCGCTGAGCACGGCGAGCGCGCCGATGACCAGCGCGATGACGATGACGGTGCGGCCCGCGTCCGGGGCGAGCGGTCTGCCGTCCTCCGGCACGATGGTGTTGACGACGCGGCCCGCCAGCAGCGGGGTGGCCACGCCGATGACCGCGGCGAGCACCACCGTCAGCAGGAAGACCGCGATCTCCGTGCGGTACGGCCGGGCGAAGCCCAGGATCCGCCGCACTGTGCGGTGGCCGATGTGCGTTGTCCCGTGGTCACCGAGAAGGCGAAGCGTCTGCGTGTACGATGCTATGTCGCTGCTGAGCTGTCTCATAAAGTTTCATCCGTGTTGAGATCGCTGGAGTCAGCATTCCTGGAGCAGTGGCGACGGAAGCCGGGTATGTGGCAAATTCATTCGGAGTAAGCTGTAAAGAAGCCCGGACACGCCGTCCATAAATCCGGGCGACATGCCAAAACCCTTGGTATAAGCACAGGCGCTACTGACATTTGCGGGACTGAAAACTATTGACTGCAACCCTTCCCGCCGTCTCTGCCATTCATCGTCGATGTGCGACAGCTCGTGGAGCAGCTCCCACGTGCCCAGGTCGCCGTGGCACAATGAGGCGTCACCCCTTGGCATCTGGGTCTTAATCGCTTCACCCAGGTGGTTTGCTAGCTCCAGGTAGCGGACATCTCCGACGCGGCGATAAAGGTCTGCTGAAGCGAGCGCAACGCCCGTGGCACCATAGCACCAGCCTTCCTCCGGGGAGTGCCCTTCCTCGTCCTGAGACGAGTGTGACTTCAGCCGCCCTAGGGCGTCGCCATGGGTCATATTGTGGTAGTGGCCCATTGCCTTGTCGGCCAGCTCTGCGCACAACTGGTCGCCCGAAGCATGATGCAATCGCCGGAGCGCCCAACCAATGCCAAAAGAGCCGTGAGCGAAACCCGTGACCGCCTGCACAAAGCCGGAAGGAACCCAACAGGCCGTTTCGCCGTCTATGTTCGCCGACTTTTTCAGGTGCCTAGCCGCACGGATCGCGAGGTCCAAGTAGCGGCATTCGCCAGTGCGTTCGGTAAGGCCTATCAGCGGCACGATCGAACCGGCCACCCCATAGACGACATCAAACTGTCTGTCGTTGTCAAGAACATTCGACAGCCGCAAAGCGGCCCGTTCGGCGTGCTTAAGCATGCAATCGTCTTCAAGTAGGCGGTGCAAGGTAAGATAGGCCCAGATGTCACCCGCAAACCCGCCGAAGCCTCCGGGATCCTGCAGAGAGTCCGGTCCGTACACCGACTTGCGAAGGACCTCGAGCGCGCCGTCTAGGATGCCCTCAAGGCCGCCAACGGGTTCCATCGCTCCGCGGTCGCAAGCCTGCTTGTACGCGGCAAGCGCAACACTGATTCCTGCATGCCCGGAATACAGGTCGACCGGAACCGCCGTGATGCCTGATATTCCCGCATTCTGGCCGACCCAGGTTACCGTACCGTCGCTGCCTACGATGGCGTTCCTACATAGATCCTCAGCGACGCTGCGAGCGATGCTGCTAAGCGAAGGTTTGCAGGCCGAGGGCGGCCCTGGCTCTTCTCGTGATGCTCGCGATACCGTTCGCGTGGACGCACGATAAAGTCCGGCAAGGGAAGCGGCTATACAGGCCTCTTGCAATGCAAGGTTGACCGTTTCCCACGAATCCGCGACGTGTTTTATCAAGTCGCCGCAGGCTGCTAACTCGATTCCTTGAAGGCCCTCAATTCGCCCGACGTCGGGCGAGTAGGTGAAGATGGGAATGTCATCATCGAGCAGCTCTCGAATTTCGGCTTCTATGACTGGTATACGATCACCGATCGCGAGATCGGAGGCACCGCGTTCAGCCAGCAGTGCGCAGATCTCGTTCTTCGCCGTGTCCTCGTCATGAAGAGACGATGGGTGCCACAGGGCGCGACCGTATTCAACGTAGATCTGGGTCGCTCTCGGGACGAACCGCAGTTCGCTCCCATTGAAACGGGCTAGCGCGACGCGCAGACCGTTGCGTGATCTAAGCGAGCCGATGCGCTCGACGTACTCGCGGAACCCCTCGATTATGCGTTCCTCGAACAGGTCCGGGCGTGGAGCGATAGTCGGGTGGTTCTTACCATCGAGTTTCAAACGAGCATGCTCGATCGTCAGCTCGGCGTCGTCTCTGCCGAGGTTCTTGAACCGCGCGGCTGGGAGGGTGGGTTGCTGGCCGGCCAGTGCCCCGACTCCGGAAAAGTCGAAGCCCTCCACGGCATGTCCACGGACGTCGCGCCACGGTAGGAGGCCAGTTTCCGCAACGGTCTGATCCAACATCCTGAAGGCGTCGTCTACAGCATCGCCTAGGCCCGCGCTCTTGGGACCGAGACGCGGGCTGAAAAGCACCTCACAGTCGATCAATACTGGGATTGGACCGCATGCGATGATGTTTTCATGATGAAGATCGCGACCCCTCAAGAGGAGCATGATCGCAAGCCAAGCGCCAATGCCGTAGTAGTACCGTTGCAACTCCTGTTCGTCTGCGCAGTAGCGGTGCTGAATGAACTCGGACCACCCGTAGTTGGCACGTGCAAGCACGTCCGGTACCCTAACGCACTGCTCAGCCCCGAACTGCAAGTCATCTATTAGTGCAGCGAGGGCCTTGTCGGCATCGAGTGACCTCGGTTTGTAGACGACTGAGCCATCACCGAAGTCCAATCGAGTGACCATCCGCCCGCCCCGATGGCTGTCGCCGAGGCCGAACTGAACGTGCGTAAGCTCGCTGGTACCCACTAACGGCTCTAGCCTTTGGCGGTCGGCGGCCAGACGGCGCCCAAGTTCTGAAATAGCGTTGACCTTGTTAACGGTCAGACGCTCAAGGCGACCCTTTAGCGCAGGGTAAGCCTCATACGCGTTTTCCCAAAAGGTGTTGGTTGCCGCAAGGTTGGCAAATTCTGTCCAACGATCTTCCGGTGTTTCCGACGTAAGCATCCCCCGGACGGCGTGGGCGCGCAACTCCAAGACCAATAATCTGCTAAGCCTGCTTTCGAGCAACTCCTCGAAGTGTGACGTTGCCCCAGAAACGAGATTGAGTCGCTCCTTTGAGTTCATTCCCGATTCTTGTTCGAGCTGTTCGGCAACTCTTTGACCGAAAAGATCTACATGTGTTCTAAGTGCAGCCTTCACAAATGCCCCCGCCTACCCCAACACTGTCCACGACATTCGAGGAGTGTGAGGCGAAGTTTGCCTCACACTCCTCGAATGGTTTCTACTCCGCCGTAGGCATGAACGTAGGATCGCAGCACGCCGTTGTGCATGTCTTGGTCAGCTGGCGCATCGAGCGCGTCGACGGTACTCCAAGTGCAAACCGCCCACCCACGGGGTTGGCCGCGCCGTCAAGCGACGATCCTGCTCGCCAGGCCGCGACCACTGCTTCAGGTGTCACCTGTGCAGGGCTCTTCATGTTTCCCTCCTTGTGCTAAGAAACACTCTCATCGGGGACTACGCGTCACGGGGTTGCAGGGTTCCCAGCTGCAACAACGCAGCTGCCGAGGGTTCGCGCGGGGTTCCTCTCTGGCCCGCCACCAGACAAAATTTTGTGCGTACGCACATGGGGGCGGGCCGGGGGTAGCGGCGTACCACGGACACGACCAGCCGTAGGTTCGCCTGGATGAACCTTGCCTTCGCGGCAACCCCTTCGGCGGCGATCTGCTCGAGTTCGCCGCGAGCGGCACCGGCCGGCAGGTTGTCGTGTTCGAGCAGCCAGGAGGGGTACAGCCCGGCCTCGACACGTTTGGCCAGGTACACTTCTTCGGCCGCGTTCAGCAGCCGGTGCCGGGAGATCTCGGCCAGATACATTCCGACCAGGTCCCGCTGGCCGAACCCGTCGTCCAGCCGCGGCTGCGTGTTGCCGTGCCTGTTGACGTCCATGCCGAATACCGCCTTCGGTGCCGGGCCCGCTATGCGGACTCGGAGGAGGAGGCCGCAGGTCGGGTGCGCTGGCTGTGGCGCAGCTCTGTGACCTCGGCCGTGAGCGCCTCGATCCGGCGGTTGAGCGACTGCAGGTACAGCAGGAAGACCTCCAGACCGTTGACCGGCTCGAAGACGGACCCGGCGTCTGCCTCGGTGGTGTCATTCGTGCTCATGCAAGCCTCCTGCCTTTACAAGACCCGAACCGCTGTGGCCGGGCGATATGGCGGGGCGTGCGTGGTACGGCGTTGTATCGCACACGCCCCGCCTGCTCCCGCGGGTTCGGCCGGTCGCGTCGGGGACGCGTGCCCGCCCGGCCTGTCTGCGGGCGTCCGTGGGGGTGTTCAGGCGTACATGGGTGTATGCGCCGGGCGGGGGCGGGTCTGGCGGCGTTCGACTGCCGCCGGGATGGGCGGTGTGGTGTCCGGGGTCCAGGCCGCGGCGCGATCGCGGGTCTGCTTGGCCTGGTAGAGGGCGGTGTCCGCGTGGCGCATCAGTTCGGCAGCGGTCTTGCCGGGTGTGTGGGCGGCGATACCGATGCTGCATCCGATGGTCAGTTCCAGGCCTCGGGCCTGCTGCGGCCGGGCGACGGCGGCCACGGCCTGCTCCAGCAGCGGCAGCGCCTGATCCGGTCCGGTCGGCAGGATGATCGCGAACTCGTCGCCGCCGAGGCGGGCGACCATGGCGCCGGGCAGGGCGGCGGCCAGCCGCCGGGCGGTGACGGTGAGGACCTGGTCGCCGGTGCCGTGGCCGAGGGCGTCGTTGATCGTCTTGAAGTGGTCCAGGTCGGCCATGGCCAGACACCAGCCGGTGGTCGGGGCCAGCTCGGCCAGCCGGGCGGTCAGCGCGGCGCGGTTGGGCAGGCCGGTCAGGGCGTCGGTTGCCGCGGCCCGGCGGGCGTCGCGGAGCTGGGCCGCCCACCGGCGGCGCTCCCGGCGCACGCGCACCAGGTCGCCCGCCCAGCCGGCCGATGCGGCAAGCGCCAGGCCGGTGGCCATCAGGCTGTTCAGCGTGGCGGTCATGGCATGCTCCCCGAAGACTTGTGGCTGCTGCCGTTGTGCTGACGGTCCCAGACTGCTCGTCGCCCCTGTCGGCATCCTTTCAATCTGGTGTCAGACGCCTTTTTCGTACATATCCACCATCGCCCGCCGCGCTGAGCGCCACATTGAGGCAAACCGCTAACTCGGCCCGCTCAACGTCGCACGTAACTGCGGACCGGTTTCGCTGCCGATGGGGAAGGTTTTCCCGTTTCTTGCGCATGGTGGCAGATGAGGTCGTCCGGTTGCCCTGACACCCGCAGCACAACAGCCACGTACCGTGATGACTCGGCCACGCCTGCCGCGGTCGTTCGCACCGGACCGCGCCCTGCCCGTTGCGCTGGGCACAGG
>NZ_JBFAOU010000309.1:0-5199 GCF_040675365.1 Catellatospora sp. NPDC049609
CAGTCCTATCGGGAGCTTCACTTCATGGCCCGCATCCCCACGCCCAGTTGATCAACCTGAGACATCCACATCTATCAGGATGAAATGACCTCAGTGCATTAACAGCCGTGTCGGCGTTGCCCATCTACATCCGGGGTACGGCGCGCTAGCAAAATCGTTCACACTTGGAGGGTCTCAATATGGGAAAGCGCTTAGGGGTGCTCGGGCGCATAAGACTGTCGCTGCAACGGACTGCCGTCGTTGCACCAGCTAGCTTCCTTATTCTTTCTGGGCTATCTGCCTCGGTGCACGCAGCCGAGCACGATCCCGCTGATACGGTCGATCGCAACACGTATATTGTGGCATTGCGCGATACGAGCGATAAGGGTTTCTCGGCCACTGTCGCGAGCCTTGCTTCGGAGTATCACGCCGAGATTCAGCACACGTACGACAAATCGATTCAGGGCTTCGCTGCGCGAATGTCTCGCCATGACGCTACGCGAATCGCAAGCAATCCTGCGGTTCGCTCGGTGGAGAGCGACACGAAAGTGAGGTTGGACGAGGTAGCATCGAACGCCGCGCACCGTTCGGAGTTCACTAAAAGCTCCGCCGGCTACGATGTTCCTTGGGGTCTCGACAGAATTGACCAACGGAACGGAGTACTGGACGGCATTTATCATCGCCCCGATTACTGGGACCACGATGACAACGGTTATGGAGTCGACGTCTGGGTCATAGACACCGGTGTTGACGACCATAACGAAATGCCGTATGCACAGCAACCGCGCGACTTCGTTGACAATGATTATGACTCCCGAGACTGCCATGGCCACGGCACCCATGTGGCCGCGACGATTGCCGGGAACTACATGGGTGTGGCGCCGCGCGCCGGCATTCACTCGATCCGCGTTCTGGACTGCAATGGCGTCGGGCAAGTCTCCGACGTGATCGCGGGCATCAATTACGTCAAGGGGCGAACGAACGACCCCCACGAAGACGTTGTATTCATCGGCGCTTTCGCGCGGTACTCAAGTGTCTTCGACGTGGCCGTACAGGAACTCATCGACGAGGGCGCTACTGTGGTGGTGCCAGCGGGCAACCATAGCGAATACGCCGACGTGAGCTCTCCGGCCAGGGTGGCAGACGCCATCACCGTCGCCGCGATGACACCTTCAGGCTCTCGCGCATCTTGGTCGAATCATGGCGGGTTGGTCGACATGTACGCTCCGGGCCTCGACGTTTTGTCTGCAGGACACACCGGATTCAACCATTATGTGAACCGAAGCGGCACGACTATGGCTGCCGCACACGTAGCAGGGGTGGCGGCGAGATATCTTAGCCGTTATCCATCGGCCTCCCCAAACGAAGTCGAGGCGGCACTAAAGAACAACTCGACCAAGAATGTGATCACCAATCCGGCACCATACACCACTCGAAATCTGGTGCACGCCTCGTGGGTTGGCCAGCCACCCAGTTCATGCACTATCATACTCACAAACACTAACCCGTTACCTATTCGATTTCCTGCTAAAAGTATTTCAACCGTGCCGGTCTCGGGGTGTGGAACAGTTGGCTTCAAGGGCCAGGTTCGCCTCGAGTATTCGATATCTCACGCCCGGATGGCGGACTTGGAGATTAAACTGAGGGCGCCGAGCGGAAAATACTACCCACTGCTAGCTGCCGGAATAGGCGCACCGACGACGGGGGTATTTGAAGTCTTGGTCGATGAGCCTCTGCGCAATGGCTCGTGGTATTTTACTGTTAAAGATGTCGTCGCCGCAAACGACGGTTCAATCAACAGCTGGAAACTTGGGTTCTAATGCGGCGGCCCGCGATGCAGCCCCATAGATCGTTTAGCCAGTGGCCAGCGGAGACCTGCCCTGCAGCATTTGTTGCGCGCAGCCCACTTCCTCGATGAACAAGAATAACCCCTTAGTTCGCTATAGGGGTTATTCTTGCTTGGCGGAGCGGTGTCTTTATCGCGGGCGCGGGGGTGCTGGCCGACTACGAGGACCAGGCGCACCTGGTCGAGGCGATCGACACGGTCACCCGATCGTTGGGCGGGCTGACGCGCAGGCGGCGCTTCGACCGGATGGCCACCGTCTGCGATCCGGCCTCGGGCCGGTTGACGGCGTCGTTCTCCGCGGTCGCGAAGTACTACGCCGTCGCGGTCGACATCTGCCCGCCGCGGCGCGGCAACCGCAAGGGCGTGGTCGAGAAGGCCAACCACTCCGCCGCGCAGCGCTGGTGGCGGACCCTGCCCGACGACGTCGACGTCCCCGCAGCGCAGGCCGGCCTCGACGCGCTCTGCGTCCGGCTGG
Organism: Catellatospora sp. NPDC049609; assembly: GCF_040675365.1. Taxonomy (NCBI): domain Bacteria; kingdom Bacillati; phylum Actinomycetota; class Actinomycetes; order Micromonosporales; family Micromonosporaceae; genus Catellatospora; species Catellatospora sp. NPDC049609. Next base: position 2,301 of record NZ_JBFAOU010000309.1, read on the forward strand.
ACGAACGCTGCCGCATGCGCGACGGGCAGCGCACCACCGTCGGTGCCCTGGCCGCCGGCGAAGGCCTGCGGGCCTGCCCGGCCGCGCCGTCCCCGGCCGAGCTCGAGGTCACCGCCACCGTCACCGCGCAGGGCCTGGTCCCGTTCCGCGGCAACTCCTACTCCGTCCCGCCCGGCATGCGCGGAGCCCGGATCACCGTCCGGCACCGGCTCGGCGCCGGAGTGCTGCGCCTGGCCACCGTCTCCGGCGCGGTCGTCGCGGTGCACCAGCGCGGTTACCTCCGTTCGACATTGATCAGGCGTTCGTGCAGCTGCGGGAGCAGCCGGCCGCGCGGCATCGTGGGCCGCTCGGCCTGCTCACGCATCAGCGCCTCAGCAGCGCTGACGGCAGCGATCAGGCCGCCCAGCCGCTCACGCAGCCACGCGACCAGGTTCTGAAGCTGGACGATGACGGCGGCCTGCCGGGCGATCTCGGCGTGCAGCGCCGGGCACTGCCGACACGGCTGCTCACTCACCGGCTACCGCCATTGGGCTGGTCATACTGGCTGTGCTCCTTCTGCGAGGGGTGGCGGGACACGGCTGGCTTGTGGCAGGGCGGGCCGTGTCCCGCGCAGGGACGGCTACCGACCGGGCCGGTCGGCCTCCGCGGTGTCGGCGGTGTCGTCGAGCAGCTCCAGCGCACGCGCGAGAGCGTCGTCGCAGCGATGCCGGGCGATGCGGTTGGTCACATAGGCGCCCACGAGCAGGCCGCCCAGCCCGTACGTGACCGCGCCGGGCGCGGCGAGCAGCCCGGACGGCAGCACGGCCAGCGCACCAACCGCGACGACCGCGACGGTCGTGTAGTACAGGTTGGCGCTGCGCTCGGCGCGCAGCATCAGCGCCTGCGGCGCGGTCAGATTGTCGATGTTCACTCGCGGTTTCCTCCATCTCCGCCGTTCTGGCGGCCACCGCACGCGCCGAACAACCCTCCGCGCGTCCGGAAGCGGCCCGTGCGCCAGCGGCCCCCCGCTGTTTAGGCATCATTAAGGCGCTCCTAAAATCTGGACAGTCGCCGCGGCCACCCGAGTCGCCGGCCTTCGCGTCGACACGTCTCGAGGGGGAAGTTCTGGAGATAGCCCGGCCCGGTGACGGTCGTCACGACTGCCCCCGGGCCGAGACAGCCTTTGCGGTCACCTCCAGGGCGGGGCTGAGGCAGGCCGGTTCGGCGATGCTCCCCCGTGCCACGTCGGACCGGCCGAGCCGCGACACACGCCGTCGACCTGCCCGAACGCGTCCACTGCACGTGGCGGCGGCGGTAGCATTGGTCTGTCGGCCCGGATCAACTTCCGTCCGAAGCCGGGCCGACTCACGACAGCGCGAAAACGAAGACCGTCAGTCCAGCGGTGCCGGGCTGACGCTTCGGCGCGACGGGAGTGAACGGGCCGAGCAGGCCGGTCCGGTGCCCACTCACTCACCGGACCGGCCATAAAGCGATCACACCGGTCACGCCTGGGCCATGCGGGCTGTTGCAAACGCAGCGGCTGCCGAGGGGCGCCCATGTATGACGACACCGCAGAGGCCTTCCGGGGCCATTTACTCGACCTGGCCGAACAACTCGCCTTGCGCGACAGCCCGGCCGGTGCCGCCGACGTGGCCCAGGCGCTGGCAGCGTTCGTGGTCACCGAGCAGATCGCCCGGGTGAGCCTGCTCACCTGCGCTGAAATGATCAAAAATCTTGTCGCGTTCGACCAGGCAGGTCCTCTGGTCCTGCCCTCCGAAGACAAACTTACCCAGTTCGGGCCGGACGTTGCGCGGGAACTGCGTGACGCCGCCACGGGCGTCAACGCGCTCGTACACGCCGTCACGGTCGGGCAGGTCGCGATGATCGAAGGCGCACTCGCCTTCCTCGGCTGCGGCTACACGACGCAGCCGGTAGGGGATGGACAAGAACACCTGGTCACGGCACTCGGGCTGATGCTCAAGTTCATCGGCCGCAACCTCCACGTGCACGACATCTGACGCGAGACCGGCCCGCCAGCCCTGCCCCCGGACCGGCCCGAACGCCACCGCCGCGAACTGCCAGACATCTCATGTCGCTGGGCGTCAAATGCTTCGATTACCGGCCAGCGGCAGATCGGCGGGAACTGTCCGTCGCTCAAGCGCGTAGAGATACCGGACTGTTCGCTGGTCAGGGAGATTCGATGAGTGCCGCCTCGCCGATCAAAGTTGTTCCGGTTGATGCCGATAACTAGAGGGCTGTGGCAGGTCTTAACGTCAGTGATGCACAGCGTGCATGGGTCGCAGAAGCTACGTATTACCTGGCGTTGTGTCACTACAGCCCTACCGGTTGGCGTCCGCTTGCTGTTTACGACCAGCAGGGTGAGGCCGTGGGATTCCTGATGTGGGCTGTGGATCCGGAGGACGCCTCTGTCTGGCTCGGCGGAATCATGATCGATGGCCGTAGGCAGGGGCAGGGCCTTGGCCGTGCCGCAGTCACTGCGGCTATCTATGGCCCGGTTCGAGCAGGAACAGGGTCGCTGCGATTTCGCACTCTCGTACGAGCCTGACAACGTCGTGGCCCGCCGCCTGTACGCGTCGCTCGGCTTTGTCGAGACCGGTGAGCGTGAGGACTCGGAACTGGTAGCGCGGCGGCGCCGAGCTACCGAGTGAGTCCTCGAGGTGACAGGGCTGCGGACGGACTTCGGTGCCGCCGATGCTGGAACGGGTCCTACTCCACCTGCTACAGGTGTACGCGAGCCACACGGGCCATCTCGATATCGTTGCCGAACTAGGAGCTGTTCGGGGTTCGGATCATGTGGTTGAGGTGAGGCGTTTCAGCCACATGATGGAGCCTCTGAGGTGGAGTCCAGCGGTGAAGCTGTCGGGGTCCTTGTCGTAGCGGGTGGCCAGGCCACGCCAGG
>NZ_JBFAOU010000310.1:0-5186 GCF_040675365.1 Catellatospora sp. NPDC049609
TACGACGTGGCGGTGGAGCTGGTGCCCGCCGGGCACCGGCCGCCGGGCCGTCAGGCCGTGCCGTCGTACGCGTCACGCAGGGCCTGGACGTCGATCTTGCGCATGCCGAGCATGGCCTCGGTGACGCGGCCCGCCTTGACCGGGTCGGGGTCGCTCATCAGCTCCATCAGCGTCCTAGGGATGATCTGCCAGGACAGGCCGTAGCGGTCCTTGAGCCAGCCGCACTGGCTCTCCGCCCCGCCCTCGACCAGCCGGTTCCACAGCTCGTCGACCTCGGCCTGGTCCGCGCAGTCCACGAACAGCGAGATCGCCTCGGTGAACCGGAACGCCGGACCGCCGTTGAGCGCGACGAACGGCTGCCCGTCCAGCTCGAAGTGCACCAGCAGCGCCCGGCCCTCCGGACCCGGCACGACCTGTGTGATCTGCGAGTTCTTGAAGATGGCGGTGTAGTGGGCGGCCGCCTCCTCCGCCTGGTCGTCGAACCACAGGTACGGAGTGATCTTCTGCTGCATGCCGGTCTCCTTGCCTCGTACGCGAATGGGGAGCGGTGCGTCCGCTCCCCATTCAACGCCCGGCACGGGACATCCGCCCGCTTCCGCCGCGGCCGATCAGGGCTGGGCGTGATCCTGCGCGCACGAGGAGCCGGTGCACACCACGCTCAGGCGGGGATCCGGCACACGGCGCTGACCGGGGTGAACGGCCGGACCCGCCGGCCAAGCGCGCCCAGCAGCGAGTCCTCGACGTGGAAGTCGCGCACCCGCAGCCGGTAGCGGACCAGCTCCTCCTCGGTGGGGCAGAGCACCCGCGCCTCGATGTCGTCGTTGTCGACGTACCGCACGCCGCCGCGCTCCTGCAGGATCACCGTGCTCACGTCGTCGGTGCTGATCACGTGTCCGCGCACCTCCTCCGGCACCCCGGCGGCGGTCCGGACCGTCGTCACCGTCATCGGCAGCACCGGCGTCATCACCACGGGCACCGCCGCGGCCAGCAGCACGATCGCGATGCCGGGCTGGGCGAGCGCCGCCAGCGGCCGCACCAGCCGGCCGGGCAGCGGCCCGGTCACGCCCGGCGCCAGCACCGGCGGCACCACCAGCAGCGCCACCGCGAACAGCTCACCGGTGGCCCAGCCCTCCCGCACGGTCGGCGCGACCAGCCACCCGTACCCCGCCGCGAGCACCGCGACCGTCACCGCCCACCGCGGGCGCGGCCAGCCGAGCGCGGACAGCTCGCGCTGGAACACCGCGACCGCCGCGACCGCCAGCAGCGGCAGGTAGATGATCTGCCAGGTGGCCAGCGCGATGACGAACACCGAGCCGAGGAACCAGGCCGGGGCCAGGGCGAACCACCGGGCGAACAGCGGCGGGCGGCGCGGCGACCCGGCCGTGCTCACCGCCAGCACCGCGCCCAGCGCGAACACGGCGACCAGGCCGGTGGTGACCAGCCGGGTGGCGGTGGTGAACAGGGCTGCCAGCAGGTTGACCGGCCCCACGTTCGCCACCAGCAGCAGGGTGGTCTGCAGCTCGCCGCCCGCCTCGATCCACAGCCGCATCACGGAGAAGATCGCCGGCACGCCGACGGCCACGGTCCAGAAGCCCTGGCCGGCCCGCCACGGGCTGCGCTTGCGGGCCGGTCCGGGCGGCGGCGCCGCGGTCATGGCCGGGGCGCCTTCTCGTCGTAGTCCACCAGGTCCGGTGCGTCGATCGGCGGCTGCATCACGTCCTCGCCCAGCCAGGGCCCGAGGGTGCGCCGGTATGCGGCCAGCCACGGGCTGGTGTCGGTGCGCTGCCCGGTATCGAAGCTCTTGCGCAGGAAGAACGCGACCAGGTCGCGCAGCGCCGGATCCTGCTTGGACACCCCGACGCCGAGCCGCTCGTTGGCGCCGATCGGCACGTCGACGACGTGCAGGTCCTTGGGATGCTCGGAGAGGTAGCCGGCGAGGATGGTCTCGTCGGTGGAGAAGGCGTGCGACTTGCCGGCCAGCAGCCGCTCCAGGCACACCCGGTTGGTCGCGGCCGGGTAGACCTTCAGGCCGCGACCGGTGAACTCCCGCTCGCCGGTCGAACCGCCGACCACGCAGGTCTCCCGGCCGGGCTGGGCCAGGTCGCTGAGGTCGCGGATGGTGCCCCGGTCGGCGACCCGGATCAGCAGCTCCTGCTTGGTCACGAAGTACGGCCCGACGAAGTCGATCTCCTTCTCCCGCTCGGGCGTCATCGAGTAGCTCGCCACGACCAGGTTCACCTTGCCCGACAGCAGGGCGTTCTCCCGGTCCTCGGTCTGCAGCGGCACGAAGTCGATCCGGCTGTCGCCCTGGAAGCCCAGCGACTCGGCGAGATAGCGGGCGATCTCGATGTCGAAGCCCTCGAACCGGCCGTCGATCAGCTTGCCCATGAGCGGCTGGTCCTCGGCGACCCCGATCTTTATCTTCGGCTTGCCGTACACGGAGGTCTGCTTGAACAGCTCGTCCACGGTCCTCGGGGACGGGTCCTTGTCCGGGCCGCAGGCCGCGGCGCCCGCCAACAGCATCGTCAGCGTCACCGCGGTGGCGGTCAGCAGCGGCCGCAACCGCGGCCGGGCAGGGGTGTCAGTCATCGGCGGCCTCGTTCCTGGTGGGACGGCGCCGGTCCAATGTAGTCGCGCGCTACCACACGGTGATGCCCGCCAAGGCAACGTTTCGATGAAGCAGCCGATCCGGCACCGGGTGCGGCGAGGGCTGCCGGACCGGACGCGCTCCGCACCGCGTGACACTCCGGCACAGGTGAGCTTCCGCAGCGCGTGACAACTTCTGGGTTGTCAGGTCAACCCAGAAGTTGTCATGTCCGGGGCCGTAGTGCCGCCGCCCCGACCGCGCCCAGCAGGCGGGCGCTCAACAGCCCGTCGCCGAGGCCCAGCGCCACCAGTCCGTCGAAGACCCGCCGCTCCCGGCTCGCGGCGTGGATGCCCGCGTCGACGAGCCACGGCCGTGTGGTCAGCCGCGCCACGGCGGCCGTGTGCCGCAGGTGCCGCCCCAGCCGGGCACGCAGCGCGCCCGCGTACGCCGCGCCCGCGCGCGAGCCGCCGGGGGACACCGCCGCCCGCCCGGCCAGCATTCCCGAGACCAGGGCGTAGAAGATGCCCTCGCCGGTGAACGGGTTGATCAGCGACAGCGCGTCGCCTACGAGCAGGATCCGCCCGTGCCCCGGCCGGGGCCGCCGGTTCGACAGCGGCAGGTGGTGCGCCCGTGCCCCGGACAGCGCCGCGGCGTCGACGTCACCGAGCAGGTCGTGCATGCGTTCCAGCAGGTGCGCGCGGCTCAGCTCGGCGCCGGAGGCGGGCTCGCCGTAGCCGACGTTGCGCCGCCCGTCCCCGATCGGGAACGACCAGGCATAGGCCGGACTGTTCCCGCCAGCCATCACGATCCGCTGCCCGCCCGCGCCGTCCGGCGCAGCGGGCAGCGGCGCGTAGGCGCGGATGGCGACGGCCAGCGCGCCGGGCGGGTTGCGCGGCACGCCCAGCAGCCGGCGCACCGTCGAGTTCGCACCGTCCGCGCCGACCACCACCCGGGCGGCCAGGCCGTCGCCGAGGTCGACGCCGTCGCCGCGCACGGCGAGGCGGCGCACCGTGTGCCGCCGCAGCTCCGCCCCGGCCGTGACCGCCGCCGCGACCAGCCGCGCGTCGAACACCTCGCGCGGGATGACGTACGCCGGTTCCGGCAGCGCTCCGGTGACCCGCGCGCCGCCCGGGCCGGTCAGGGACAGCGAGCCGACCGGCGCGAACCCGTCGGCGAGCCCGGCGGCCCCGAGCGCGGCGGCCACCCGCAGCGCCTGCGGGGCGATGCCGTCGCCGCAGGCCTTGTCACGCGGGAAGTCCGCCCGGTCCAGCAGCAGTACCCGCGCGCCGAGCCGCGCCGCCGCCAGCGCCGCGGCCGATCCGGCCGGCCCGGCGCCGACGATCGCGACGTCGTACACCCTCCCAGCATCGGCCGTCGCCGCCGGCGGCGCCACCGGTATCGATATTCCGTTGCCGCGCCGCGGCGTCCGTGATGGAGTGATCACGCCCCGGCGGGTTCATAGCGGGTGTCTGCCAGACAAAGTGCGCTGGGATCCGTCATCCCGTGCTGACAGGCCTCTTTCGCCTGACATCCCGTCCTAGCCATCGGGCCCGCTCCGGGGCGCCCTTTCCATCCCTTCGCACGAGGAATCAGCCATGGGCACGACTCGCGAGATCATCATCAAGAACACCCACCGCGGCCTGCGCTACGAGGACGGCCGCCTCACCGCGGTGCTCGACGCGGGCCGCTACGAGCTGCCCGCCGCGCGCCGCCGCTGGGGCCGCACCGACCCGGTGGTCGAGGTGACCCTCGTCGACATGCGCGAGCGCGAGCTCACCCTCAAGGGCCAGGAGATCCTCACCGCCGACAAGGTCGCGCTGCGGGTGAGCATCCTGACCCACTTCAAGGTGGTCGACCCGGTGGCCGCGGTCGAGCGGGTGGACAGCTACACCGACCGCGTGTACAGCGACGTGCAGCTGGCCGCGCGCCGTTCCCTGGCGTCCATGACGCTGGAGGAGATCCTCACCAACCGCAACCGCCTCTCCGAGGACATCCTGCGCGACGTCCAGGGCGCCGCCGGCGGCTACGGCGTCGAGATCCTGCGCGCCGACGTGAAGGACATCGTCTTCCCCGGCAACCTCCAGGAGGTCATGAACCGGGTGCTCACCGCCCAGCGCCTCGCCGAGGCTCAGCTCGTCGACGCGCGTACCAAGGCCGAGAAGGACGTCCTGGAGGCCCGCGCCCGCGCCGAGGCCGACCAGGTCACCGCCGCCGCCCGGCGCGAGGCGGTCCGCCTGTCCGCCGAGGCCGACGCCGCCGCCCACCGCATCCGCACCGAAGCCGAGGTCGAAGCCCTGAACCGCCTCGCCGAAGCCGCCGCCGTCTACGCCGACCACCCCGCCCTCCTCCGCCTCCGCGAACTCGACACCATGTCGGCGCTGGGCGCCAACGCCGAAGCCCGCCTCTACATCGGCTTCGACAAACACACCACCCCCTGTGGGAGGTGACCGTGCTGGCCACCAGCCGCGAGCCGCTCGGCATCGCGGGCGAGCTGGTCTGGCGCATCCCGCCGCTGTCGCTGGCCCCGGCGGCCGGGGATGCGCCTGCTCGGTGTCGTCCTCGCGGACCAGGGTGCCCGCCGGGCGGTGCTTGACCCGGT
>NZ_JBFAOU010000311.1:0-5168 GCF_040675365.1 Catellatospora sp. NPDC049609
GGTCGTCCCCGTTCAGCGGGGCGAGGTCCTCGACCGTGACGGGCATGCCGCCGCCCTCGCCGATCCCGGTGGCCAGCGCGCTGAGCAGGCTCGCCGGTGGGAACGTCCGCAGCGTTCCCCTGCCGGAGTCCCGCGGCACGTAGGGTGGTGACGTGCCCCACCCCGTGATGCCGAACGCGACCGAGAGCCGGCGGGTCGCCGCCACCTCCCGCGCGATCCTGGCCGGAGCGCCGTTCCGGCGCCTGCTCGGGGTGCGGCTCACCAGCCAGATCGCCGACGGCTGGTTCCAGGCCGGCCTGGCCGGCTCGCTGCTGTTCAACCCCGACCGCCAGTCCAGCCCGGTCGCCATCGCGGCCGGGTTCGCCATCCTGCTGCTGCCGTACTCGCTGCTCGGGCCGTACGTCGGCGTGCTGCTGGACCGCTGGGACCGGCGCGCCTCGCTGTCCACCGCCAACCTGGCGCGGGCCGCCATGGTGCTGCCGGCGGCGGCGCTGCTCTGGTCCGGGGCGCAGGGCCTGGCGTTCGCGGTGTGCGCCCTGATCGTCATCGCGATCAACCGGTTCTTCCTGGCCGGGCTGTCCGCGTCACTGCCGCACGTGGTCGAGGAGCGCAAGCTGGTGGCCGCGAACGCGCTCGCCTCGACGCTCGGCACCATCTGCTACTCGATCGGCCTGTTCACCGCCGCGTCCGTGGTCGCGCTGCAGCTCGTCGGCACCGACCGGCACGGGTACGGCCTCATCGCGGCCACCGCTGCCCTCGGGTACCTCGCCTCCGGCCTGCTGGCCCGGCGCTTCTTCCGGCGCGACGAGCTCGGCCCGGACGCCCACGAGCGGGCCACCGACAGCATCGCCGCGGCGGTCGTCGCGGTGTTCCGCGGCATGATCAGCGGCGCGCGGCACCTGGCCTCGCGCGGCAAGGCCGCCCGCATCATGATCCTCCAGGCGGCGTACCGCTTCCTCTACGGCGTGCTGACGCTGGCGGTGCTCCTGCTCTACAGCCGGTACTTCGGCAAGGCCGCCGAGCGGACCGCCGCCGAGCTGTCCGGGGCGGCGCAGTCGATGGGTCAGCTCGGGCTGGTGGTGCTGGCCGGGGCGGCCGGCGCGGCACTCGCCGCGGTCATCACTCCGCTGGCGGTGCGCTGGTGGGACGCCCGCCGCTGGCTGACCGGCGTGGTCGCCGCCGTAGGCGTGGTCGTGCTGGTCTTCGGCCTGCCGTTCATCGCACCGCTGCTGCTGGTCGCGGTGTTCCTGGTGAACGTCGCCTCACAGAGCATGAAGATCATCGTGGACGCGACCATCCAGCGCGAGTGCGAGGACGTCTATCGCGGGCGAATCTTCAGCGTCAACGACACCGCGTTCAACCTGTGCTTCGTCGCGGGCCTGTTCACCGCCGCCCTCGCCCTGCCCGGCAACGGCAAGTCCGCGATCGCCCTGGTCATCACGTCGACCGCCTTCGTCCTGCTGGCGGCCTGGTACGGCGCCACCTCCGCCCGCGCGGCCACTCCCGCCTCAAGCCAGCCCTGACCAACCCGCCAGTCCGCCCAGGTCAGGCGAGGTCGGGCCGGCTCGGCGGGGCCGGGAAGGCCGGGAAGGCCGGGGCGATGATCGCGGATTCGGGTCAGCAAGTGCAGTCCCGGCCCACTTTCCGACACGAACTCACGATCATGATGCGCATTGTCCGCCGCGAGCAGCCCAAGATCGCCCGACTTGCCTGGCAACTGTGCGTATCTTGGGGCCGCATTCGCCCATGTGCCTGGCAAGTCGAGTGATCTTGCCGGGCCGCGGCGGGCGGCGGGGCACGGCGAGCGGCCGGGTGGGGCGGCCGGGTGGGGTCAGGGGATGAGGCCCTCGGTGCGGGCCCAGCGCTGGAGGGCGGCCTCGGCCTCGTCGCGGTCGAGGGGGCCGTGCTCCAGGCGCAGCTCCTTGAGGTGCTTCCAGGCGCGGCCGACGATCGGGCCGGGCGGCACGCCGAGCAGCTCCATGATCGCGTTGCCGTCGAGGTCGGGGCGCACCCGGGCGAGGTCCTCCTCGGCCTGGATGCGCGCGATCCGCTCCTCCAGCGCGTCGTAGTCCGCCGCGAGCAGGGCCGCCTTGCGCTTGTTGCGGGTGGTGCAGTCGGAGCGGGTGAGCTTGTGCAGGCGGGCGAGCTGGTCGCCCGCGTCGGTGACATACCGGCGCACCGCCGAGTCGGTCCACTCGCCCCGGCCGTACCCGTAGAAGCGCAGGTGCAGCCCGACCAGCGCGGTCACCGGCCCGATCACGTCCTTGGGGTATTTCAGCAGCTTCAGGCGGGACTTGGCCAGGCGCGCGCCCACCATCTCGTGGTGGTGGAAGCTGACGCCGCCGTCGGCGCCGACCGCCTTGGTGGCCGGCTTGCCGATGTCGTGCAGCAGCGCGGCCAGGCGCAGCACCAGGTCGGGGCCGCCGTCGGCGGTGTCGTACCCGACGGCGTTGCTGACCACCTTGAGGGTGTGCTCGTACACGTCCTTGTGCTGGGCGTGCTCGTCGATCTCCAGCTTCAGCCCGGCCAGCTCCGGCACGAAGCGGTCGGCCAGGCCGGTGTCGACCAGCAGCCGCAGCCCGGTCACCGGGTCGGCGCCGAGCAGCAGCTTGGAGAACTCGTCGCGGATCCGCTCGGCGGTGATCCGGTCCAGGTCCGCGGCCATGTGCTCCATCGCCGTACGCACCGCAGGGTCGACGGTGAACCGCAGCTGGGCGGCGAAGCGGGCGGCCCGCAGCATGCGCAGCGGGTCGTCGCCGAACGACTGCGCCGGGGTGCCGGGGGTCCGGATCACCCGCGCGGCCAGGTCCTGCAGGCCGCCGAACGGGTCGGCGAACTCGTGGCCGGGCAGGCTGACCGCCATCGCGTTGATGGTGAAGTCGCGGCGCACCAGGTCGTCGTGCAGGTTGTCGCCGTACTGCACCTGCGGGTTGCGGCTCACCCCGTCGTAGGCCTCGGCCCGGTATGTGGTGATCTCCAGCCGGAGCCCGCCGCGCTGCAGCCCGATGGTGCCGAACTCGCGGCCGGTCTCCCAGGTCGCCTCGGCCCAGCCCTTGATGATCTTCAAGGTGTCGTCGGGCCGGGCGTCGGTGCAGAAGTCCAGGTCGTCACCGAGGCGGCCGAGCAGGGCGTCGCGGACCGAGCCGCCGACGAGGTGCAGCTCGAAGCCCGCCTTGGCGAAGCGGCGTCCCAGCTCGTCGGCGACGGGTGAGACGCGCAACAGCTCCGCGACGGCGTTGCGCTGGGCGGTGGAGAGTTCAGGTGAGGGCGACATCGATCATCCAGCCTACTGGGGAGGCTGGTCACCGCCGTTCGCAGGTATGGTGCATCCCATGACAGCCCCCGATCGCACCCCCCCGATCGAGTCCGAGAACACCACCGTCATCCCACGGGTGGTGACCTCCGGGCTGCCCGCCGAGGAGCTGGAGGCCGCGGCCGAGCCCAGCTTCGAGGAGGAGCACAAGGGCGCGGCCGGCAACTCCGCCATGATGGCGGTCGGCTCGCTGGTCAGCCGGGGCACCGGCTTCCTGCGTACGGCGGTGCTCACGGCCGCGCTGGGCACGCTCGTGCTCGGCGACGCGTACACCACGGCCCAGATCTTCCCCGGCATGATCTACGAGCTGCTGCTCGGCGGAATCATGTCCAGCGTGCTGGTGCCGATGCTGGTCCGGGCGCGCAAGACGGACCCGGACCGCGGCCAGGCCTACACCCAGCGCCTCCTGACCCTGACCGTGGTCGTGCTCGGCGTCGCCACGGTGCTCGCGGTGATCTGCGCGCCGCTGCTCGCGGTCGCGTACGCGGGCGGCGCGCCCGAGAGCTACCAGGACCTGGTCACCTCGCTGTCGTACCTGATGCTGCCGACGATCTTCTTCTACGGCCTGTCCGGCCTGTGCAGCGCGGTGCTGAACACCCGGGGGCAGTTCGCCGCCCCCATGTGGACCCCGATCCTGAACAACATCGTCGTCATCACCACCGGCGTGCTGTTCCTGGTGATCTACCAGGACTCCCCGGTGGACAACGCCGACCAGGTCACCGCGGGCCAGATCCTGCTCCTCGGCGGCGGCGTGCTCGCGGGCATCGTGGTCCAGGCGGCCGGCCTGCTCCCCGCGCTGCGTCGGGTCGGCTTCCAGTGGCGCACCCGCTTCGACTTCCGCGAGCTGGGCCTGCGCCGGCTGGCCAAGGTCGGCGGCTGGATGTTCTGCTACGTGATCGTCAACCAGCTCGCCCTGCTGGTGATGTTCAACCTGCTCAACCGGGTCGGCAACGACGGACCCGGCCCCATCATCTACAACAACGTGTTCCTGCTGATGATGATGGCGCACGGCATCGTCGCCGTCTCGATCATCACGGCGCTGCTGCCGCGGATGAGCGCCGCCGCCTCCGACGGCCGGGCCGCCGACATCACCGCCGACCTGAGCCGGGGCATGCGGATGGTCATGGTCGTGCTCGCGCCGATCGCCACCACCTACGTGGTGCTGGCCCTGCCGATCTCCATCGCGCTGTTCGAGCGGTTCCAGGTGAACCGGGCCGCCTCGATCGAGACCGCCCCGGTGCTGGCCATGGCGGGGCTCGCGCTGCTGCCGTTCGCGATCAGCCAGCTGTTCAACTTCACCTACTATTCGCTGCAGGACACGAAGACCCCGGCCCTGATCAATCTCCCGGTGATCACGCTCCGGCTCGCGATCCAGCTCGGCTGGTGGGGTGCGTTCGCGGTGGCGACCACGGCGGTCGGCATGATGCTCGGCAACGCGATCTCGTACGTCTTCGCCGCGCTGCTGTCGGCGGCCCTGCTCAAGCGCCGGATCGGTCTGATCGGCCTGCGCCGCATCTCGACGACCCTGGTGAAGGTCCTGGTCGCCGCACTGATCGCCGCGGCCGCCGGCTACGGCACGGTCAAGCTGCTGTTCATGGGGGCCACCCAGTCCACGGTCAGCGAGTTCACCAGCTGGGTGACCCTGCTCACGGGCGGCATCGTGATCTGCGGCGTCTACGGCGCCGTCGCCATGGCCCTCAAGATCGGCGAGGTCCAGGACGTCGTCGGCATGGTCCGCCGCAAACTCGGCCGCTGACCTCGAACTCTTACGCCGCGAGGCCGCAGCGCTCGACGAACCCGTTGGCCTCGTCGACGACCGTCCACACCGCCGCCGCGGCGCGCCGGAAGTCGAAGT
>NZ_JBFAOU010000312.1:0-5109 GCF_040675365.1 Catellatospora sp. NPDC049609
CAGGTTTCGACCGGAAACAGCGATCTTGGCCAATCGGGCGCGACCCGACCCGCCGCGAACGCGGGTCCAGGCCCGGCCGCAGTGTTGACCCGGCCCGCAGTAGACCGTCCAGCCCGGCGCGACTCGCCGGCGGGGCGCACCGGCTCAGCGGGTCGCGAGGCCGTGCTCACGGGCGAAGGTCACGAAGTCCCGCGCGGGCCGCCCGGTCACCTCGGCGAAGTCCCGCGTGACGAGGTCACCCCAGCCCGCCGCATACGCGTCGAGGTATTCGCCGGTCACGTCGGCGATCCAGTCGGACAGTCCTGCCACACGCATCCCGGCGACCACGTCGGCGGCCGGAACGTGCTGGTAGGAGGCGCCGATCCGGTCCGCCGCGGCGCGCATGGACAGGCTTTCCGGGCCGGTGATGGTGTAGACCCGGCGCGCGTGACGGGACGGCTCGGCCAGCACGCGCGCCCCGAAGTCGGCGATGTCGCGGACGTCGATCGGGCTCAGCCGGCCGTCGCCGGTCGCGGCGTGCAGCACGCCGCTCTGCACCGAGCCGAGCAGGTTCTGCAGGAAGAACGCGGGCCGGATGACGGTCCAGCCGATGCCGGACGCCTGCAGTTCGGTGTCGGACAGTGCGTGCAGCCGTCCGTTGCGGGTGGGTGCGTCGTGTGCGGCGCCGATCGCCGACAGCCGCACGATGTGCCGGACGCCCGCCTGCCGGGCGGCCCAGACGGCGTTCGAGCTGGCGTGGGGAGCGTCCGGCCCCATCGCGGTGAGCAGCCACAGCGTGTCGACGCCCGCGAACGCGCCGGTCAGCGTGTGCGGCTGTGCCAGATCACCGACGGCGACCTCGACTCCGGCGGGCGCTTTGGCGGGGTCGCGTACCAGGGCACGGACCTGGTGGGCGGGGTCGGCGGCGAGAGTGGCGAGCAGGGCGCTGGACACGTTCCCGTTGGCTCCGGTGACCAGGATGGTCATGGCTGGTTCCCTCCGTGAGATGCTGACGGAGAAGACAGTACTAGTGATAGTCAGGATTAGTGACTATCAAGTTTGGTGATTAAAGTCATGCGTCGAAGTGAGCGGAAGCGGACCGACCCCGACCTCGGGGTGCTGACGGCACGGCTGCTGTTCGCCGTCCAGCAGCAGCTGGCCGAGAGCCACGCGAAGACCAAACCGCGCCACGGTGCCGTGCTGGCCTATCTCGACGAGCAGGGCAACCGGGCCACCGAGCTGGCCGAGCTGTCCGGCCAGCACAAGCAGGTCATCGGCACGCTCGTCGACGAGCTGGAGGCCCTCGGCCTGGTGCGCCGCGAGCCCGACCCGGCCGACCGGCGGGCCAAGCTCGTCGTCCCGACGGCCAGGGGGCTCGCCCAGATGCGACACAGCGACGAGGCCATGGACCGCATCGAGCAGCGCCTCGCCGAGGCGATCGGTCAGGACGACTACCAGGCGTTCAAACGCACCCTGCTGCGTTTGGCCGAGCTGAGCGCCGCCGACGACGCCACCGCGACCGGGTGAACCGCGGCGCGCTCACCGGCGGATGCGCCGGGCGCAAGTGTGCAGAAAGCTGGGGCTGCCGCGAGTGGTGAGCGCTGCCTACCTTCGATGCATGGGCTTCTTCGACCGTCCCCCGTACGTCGCCACCATCAACGGCGAGGTGTTCCGCTGCGTGGTCTGCCAGGGCGGGCTGTTCACCAGCCGCTCGATCAAGCTGAACACCGGCGGCATGGAGTTCCTCGACCTCGCCTGGGCCAACAAGTCCTCCCTGGGCGTCATCTGCACGAACTGCGGCTACGTCCACGAGTTCCTCGGCGACGCGCTGCAGCTGTGGGACTCCGAATCCGGGGCGCGCGCTTCGTGAGCTCGCCGGGCGTACGCCCGGTGGCACTTCCGTCGGCCGGGTCGAGGCCTCGACTCGCGTCGAGATGAGACACTGCCGTCAGTCGATGTCGGTGAGGGGGCACGGTGCGGCTGCGGTGGTGGCGGGGCCCACTGGCGGCGGTCGCGGGACTGGCGGCCTTCGGCCCGGTCTACGCCGCGGCACTGCGCTGGCTGCCCGGCGTGACCGCGTGGGCTTCGGCGCATGCGCCGTTCCGCGTGGGGCAGGATCTCGTCGGGCAGCTGAGCGAGGTCGGCCCGGTCGGGCTGGCGCTGGCCGCCGCGACCCTGGCCGGCAAGCTGGCTTGGGAGGGTCTGACGAGGCTGCCCGCGTTCCTGCCGCCCGGCTCCGCCGTCAGCCGCGCGGCCGTCGACGAGGCGGCGGCGGACCTCGCGGTGGAGGTGGCGCGGCGGATGCGGCGCGAGACCATACGCCGCGACGTCTGGCGCGGCGCCCCGCTCGAGGTGGTCGTACGCGCGACCGAACGCCCGGTGCAGGCCGACCGGCGCGTGGTGCTGGCCGGTGCCGCCCGAGGGACCAGGTTACGGCTGAGCAGCGGCAGCAAGGACCTCGCCACGCTGTTCCGCGGCCTGCCCCGCGGGCACCTCACCGTGCTGGGCGAGGCGGGCGCGGGCAAGACCGTCCTGGCCATGCGCCTCACGCTCGACCTGCTGGACGCCCGCCCCCCGCGCGCGGACGGGCCGGTCCCGGTGTACCTGCCCATGTCCTCCTGGAACCCGCACCAGGTGTCGCTCGACGACTGGATGGCCGCCCGGCTCGTCGAGGACTACGCGGCCGTGGCCCGCCGGCACGGAGCGGGCGTGCTGCGGCGGCTGGTCGAAACGGCCCGGATCCTGCCGATCCTCGACGGCATGGACGAGGTCACCCGAGCCCCCGCCAGCGAGGTGATCAAGGGCGTCGACTCCGCCTTCACCGACCGCATGCCGTTCGTGCTGACGTGCCGCCCGGCCGAGTTCGAGTACGCCGTGCGGACCTCGGAGAAGTATCTGAGCAGGGCCGCCGTCGTGGAGATCGAGCCGGTGCGGGCCGATACGGCGGCGGCGTACCTGCACGGGGCCGTCGGCGACGTCCGGCGCTGGCGCCGCCTGCTGGACCGGCTCCGCGCCGAGCCGGACGGGCCGCTCGCCACAGCGCTGACCACCCCGCTGATGCTGTTCCTGATCCGCACCACGTACGAGAGCACCGACACCGATCCCGGCGAGCTGCTCGACACCGACCGCTTCGGCACCTCTCGGGCCGTCGAGGAGCACCTGCTCGACGCGTTCGTGCCCGCCGCCTACGACACCCGGCACAAGCCGCCCTACCGGGCCGAACGTGCGCAGCGCTGGCTGGGCACCCTCGCCCACGGGCCACGCGAGCTGCGCTGGTGGAACCTGGTGTCCGAAGGGGCGACGCTGTGGATCGCACTCGCCCTGAGCGCCTGCGCGGGCTGGCTCAACCACCTGATCCTCGGCCCGTTCTTCGGGTTCTTCTTCGGCGTCTGCTCGTTCCTGCTCTACCTCAAGGTCGACGAGTGGCTCGGCTACCGCGGTTCGGAGATCTTCGCCGACGACCGGGAGACCGGGATCCGTTCCCACCTGCGCCGCTACCGGATCCTCGCCACCGGGTGCGCCATGACCGCCGCCATCGCGGTCGGCGGGCTGGTCGGCGCCGCCCTCGGCGGTGGGCTGGGCGCCGACCAGCACACGACGCGGGCGTACGCCGCGGGCATCGGCCTGCTTTTCGGGATCACCACCCTGCTCGACTCGGCGTGGGGCTCGTTCTTCCTCACCCGGATCACCCTCGCGTTGAGCGGGGGGCTGCCGCTGCGGCTGATGCGATTCCTGGAGGACGCGCACCAGCGCGGCGTGCTGCGCCAGCCCGGTGCGGCGTACCAGTTCCGCCACGCCCGGTTGCAGGACCGAATCCGGCGGCAGGGACCGAACCTGTTCGCCGGCCGCTGGTACGTCGCGGGCACGCCCGCCTCGCGCCTGCGAGCATTCGGCAGGCTGCTGCGGCGGCCGCTGCTGCGGCTGGCGCTCCAGGTCGGCCTCGTCGTCATGCCCGCGTTCGCCTTCGCCGCGATTCCCACGGTGGACAACCTCCGCTTCCAGGCGGGCGCCAAGCCGCGCGTCGTGGACCGGTCGATGTGCGGCGGTGGCGGCGCCTGCATCCACATCGTGGACTGGCACTGGGAGCTACCGCCGGGAGCGGCGGTGACCACCGAGTTCGAGACCGGTTCGACCTGGCTGATGCCGCAGGCGTACGGCGGCGTGAACGGCGACATCGACATCGACGGCTGCCCCACGGCGGTGGTCGAGATATCGATGACGGCCGGCGGGTCGACGGCGGCGCTGAGCCACATCCTGCCCGGCGACGAGGAGATCGATCTGGGCGACCTGTCCGGCTGGCCGCTGCCCAAGCGACTCGAAGCGGTGACGGTGACCTTCCGCCGCCACGACACCACGGACTGCACCGCCGACCTCGTCTGGACCAACCCGGCACTCGACATCGACCAGATCTTCAAGATCAAGGACTACTTCACCGAGCCCGGCAGCGATGCCGACGGCTCCGCGCGCTGAGGGCGGTCGCGGCGGGACCCGCGCGGCGTGAGCGCTCGGATCCGGGCGCGGCCGGTGTCGGAATCCCGGAAACGCACGGTGCGGCGGCGCGATCCGAGGCACGGTGGAGCCAGGGACGCGACCGTGATGGGACGGATGCCATGCCACTTGAGGGCGAGTACGAGCCGAGTCCGGAGCAGTGGGTGCGGGACCAGGTCGAGCTGTACGAGAGCTCCGGCGGCACCAAGGGCACGACGCTGCTGGACACCGGCCTACCGGTGATCATCCTGACCACCCTGGGCGCCAAGAGCGGCAAGATCCGCAAAACGCCGCTGATGCGCGTCGAGCACGGCGGCCGGTACGCCGTGGTGGCCTCGCTGGGCGGCGCGCCCAAGCATCCCGTCTGGTACTACAACATCCTGCGGCACCCCACGGTGGAGCTCCAGGACGGGCCCCGGCGCCAGGACATGACGGCCCGCGAGGTGACCGGCGCGGAGAAGGCCCAGTGGTGGGACCGGGCGGTCGCCGCATACCCGCCCTACGCCGACTACCAGCAGAAGACCGACCGCGAGATCCCCGTCTTCGTACTGGAGCCGACCGACAGCTGACCATGATCGCTGTTTCGGGTCAGAAAGTGCAGCCAGACTGCACTTTCTGTCGGCGAGCTGATGGTGCGCGAGC
>NZ_JBFAOU010000313.1:0-5083 GCF_040675365.1 Catellatospora sp. NPDC049609
CGCAGGCCTACGCCGAGACCTCGCCGCCGTCACCAACGGACTCACCCTGCTCTGGAACTCCGGCCCCGTCGAAGGCACCGTATGCAAGATCAAAGCACTCAAGAGATCCATGTACGGCAGGGCCAACTTCGCGCTACTGCGGCACCGCATCCTGCTCAACGCCTGAGCGCGACGTCCACAAGATCTTCGCCAGAGCCATGCCACACGTCCGCCCACCCGGTGATCCAACAGACCGTTGACAGCTGGTTCGCGCGAGGGCTTGGTGTCGGCGTCGCCAGTAGGACCAGCGCAGCAGGTGGGCGATGTCGGGTGGCGTGTGGTGCAGCGGTGACCAGGCGCCTGGTCTCGGCGACGGTCAGAGCGATCATCTCGGTCGTGGCCGGGTTGGCCGGGGACAGGGTGGTGAGGGTCAAGACGGCCAGGGCAAGCATGGCCAAGATGGTGAACGGTGCCACGAGGTCCAGTTCCGGCACTGGTACTGGCGGAGTCCGACCTGGCCCTTCGCGATCTGGAACGTCTCCTTGACCGCCCACCTGGTGCCCGCGACTCGGACTAGGGCCGCAAGCGGTGCCGGCCGCGGTGGCCAGCAGCCGTAGAACGCGAGGTCGCCGTAGCTGATGCGGGGGATGAGCAGGCTGTGCAGGCCGGGACATTCATCGTGGACGCCCACCCACGCCCAGTCGTAGAACCGCTCACCCTTGGAGCCTCGCCCACAGCTGCGCCGCTGCCAGGCCAGCTCCGACAGCCACGACTCGATCACGTCGACGCGCTCCCTCACCACCGTGGTGACCTGCAAGTAATGGTTGCGGGCCACGGCCGGGACGAAGTCGATGCCCAGTTCGCGCAGCCGTCGGCGCAGTGCCGGTCACAGCCGTATGCCTCGTCGGCGGTGACTTAATCGACCCTCGTCCCGGCGGCCACCGCCGCGTCGATCATCTGCACCGCCAGGGCCGGCTTGGTCGCGGACTCCGCCTCGGCGGGGATACCCGCCTGCGGGCAACGCTCGGCATCGACGGTCCACGACCGGGGCGCTATACAGCCTGCGATCGACCAACGCCCGGCCTCGCGGCGAGGCGTGAGCGAGGATGACCGCAACCTGGTTGTTCTCGATGCCGACCGCAAGACCCGCCGGTTCCAGGGCAAGTCCGACCCGATCGACGCTGAGGTCGCCGCCGCCGACCTGGCCGGACGCGCCACCGGCACCCCCAAGACCCGAGACGGCCACGTCGAGGCCCTGCGCGCCCTGGGCGTCACCGCACCCGACACCCTGCGCCGACAACTGCGCAGCCTGCCCGCGGCCACGTTCATCGCCACCTGCGCCGCACTCACCCCCGACCCCGCCGCCGCGGCCGAGCCCGCCACCGCCACCATGATCGCGCTATGCGGCCTGGCCCGCCGCCACCAGCACCTGTCCGCCGACCATCCTCGGTGACAGTGTCACCTCAGGATCGGTGTCCGGAGAACCGGGTCAAGCTCACAGCGCTCAGATCCGGTACAGGTGGGCCGCGGCCTGCACGGCTTGGGTGCGGTTTTGTACGCCGAGTTTGTCGTAGAGGCGGGTGGCGTAGGTGCGTACTGTGGACTCTGTCAGATGCATACGTGACGCGATGGCGGCGAGGCTGTCGCCGGTGTGCAGTTGGCGCAGGATCTGCTCCTCACGTCGGCTGAGTGTGGTGGAGAGTGTGCGGCGTCGGGCCATCGCCGCGGCGAGGTCGGGTGCGGTAAACGAGTTTGGTGCCACCGCGGCGTGCCGTACGGCCGACAGCACCAGCTCGATCGGCGCGGTGCGTGGCAGGTAGGCCGACAGTCCGGCCTGCAGTGCCTGCAGTAGGAGTCCGTCGTGAGCGGGGCCGGTGAGCAGCACGCCGAGTAGCGGACGCTGCGCGCGCAGGTCTGTTGCCAGTTGCAGTCCGCCTGCGCGGGGAATGGCTGCGTCGATGGCGATCACGTCTGGAGCGAGATCGTCGACCAGGTGGAGGGCCTCGTCTCCGGTGGCGGCCTGGCCGACCAGTTCGATGTCGGGATGAGTTGTGCAGGCGGCGCTGTACCCGAGGCGCACCAGCGTGACGGGGTCGGCCGCGACGAACTTGACGGACAAGAGCCCCCTTTGCAACGCCGCAGCGGCCCGCCGGGTGGTGCCGCGTCCGACCACGGGGGTAATCGGCGCGGCACCGTGCCCGACCTCCCGACCGGAGAGGGAGCCCGAGGCATCCTGGCCGGGACCAACGATCGGTTGAGGCGGCCAGCGCGGTAATGCCCCGGGGGTGCACAGTTGTACCCGCCCCCGCAGGACGCTGCCAACAGGCAATACTCACCAACTGTGAGCTTCACCTTGGGGGTGGATACCCCGAAACAGGATGTTGATCCAGGGAAGGGAGTGTCCCCGTTGGGGCGCCCATCGAAGTTCACCAACGAGTTGCGGCGTGACGCGGCGAGGTGCCGGCCTCCGGACCGGGTCGCCGCGAGTTCGTCGACATCACGCCGGTGACTGGCCAAGCTGACACCGACGCCCGGCTGAGGGCTGCAAGCGCCTCGACCACGCTGGCACATTCCGCCTGCAGCACTGGGACTACGACGCCGACCGCGTCGACGGCTTCGACCACGACATCGGCGCCGTCCTGATCAAGGAAGCGACCGCCGAAGGCGAACCCTGTCTGCTCATCACGCTCCAGAGCTGCAGCTGACCCCGGAACAGTTCCTCTATCCATGGCAAATCCAGGCCCAGGTACGTCAAACCACAGAACTCATCCACAGGTCTTGACTTTTGCTCCCCGACATGTCTGTAATGCGCGGCGAGACCAGCAAATCCATGCATGGTTGAACTCGGCAATGTTGAAGGCTGACCGCCAACTCACCGTTGGCGGTCAGCCTTCGATCTCCTTACGCCGCCCGATGCTGTCCTAAGCTGCACCGTCGGATGGTTCAAGGCATGCCGTGTACCACCCGAGTGCTGCCTATCAACGGGTGATCAGGTTGCGTGCGGCCGATGCCGCGACGCCCGGCGCCGGGATCGGAACCCCTGCACAGACGACGTCTGCCGCAGGGAGAATGCCGTCGATCAGGTAGCTCTCGACGATGGTGTCGACGCACGCGTTGCCGGTGAGGGCGTAGATGCCGTGATCACCCTCGTTCTGCACTCGCACCATCCGGGAGCCCGCAAACCGGCTGTGTGCGCGCTCCGCACCTTCGATCGGGGTGGCCGGGTCGCGCTCGGACTGCACCATCAGGACAGGCGGAACGCCGACCCCGTTCGGCGCGGGCATGACGACGTTCGGCCGGTTCCACGACTGGCACATTAGCGGGTCGCTGATCGCGTTCCAGCCGATCAGGGGGTACCGGGCGCCCTGTCGAGCTGACTCCTCGACGGCGAACTGAACGCCGCCGGGCCACGGCGTGTCGTTGCAGACAATGCTCCAGAAGGTTGCATACAGGGTATCCGCGCTTACGGGCGAGAGCCCGCGGCCGGCGCCGCGCTTACCCGCCTCGATCTTCGAGCGAATCTTCGCAGCCACCGCCATATCGCCGGCACTTGGGGACTGCGTGGATTCGCTGAGGTAGACGAGGATGTCTGCCAATCCGGCGAACGAGTACTTGCTGTACACACCGGGCACGATCAGGTAGTAGTCCAGCGTATTGGGATGAACAAGGAATCCGTCACCCAGGTCGACCGGGTGGGCGGCGAGGGAGGCGCGGATCCTTTCGTACTCGGCGCGCACCTCCTCGGCGGTGGTGCCGAGGCCGTACACGTTGGCGTGTTGTGCAACCCACGGCAGGAAGTCGGAGCGGAACCGGCGCTCGAACCCACGCGGCTGGCGCAGAAACGCGCCCTGCATCGAATCGGTGAAGTCCACGTTCGAGTCGAAGACGAACTTGTCGACGTGCGAGCGGAAGTAGGTCGCGTAGTACGCGCCCGTCCAGGTCCCACCGGAATAGCCGATCCAACTGATCTTGTTGCGCCCGAGGAGCTGGCGAAGCAAATCGAGGTCACGGACAGTCTGCTCGGTGGTGATGTACCTGCCCAGCTCGCGGGACGCCTCCTGGCAGCCTTGCGCCATGCCGACGCTGGCATCGACCAGCAGGCTCAGGTTCTCCGTACTCCGATTCCTAGGGTCCACGTCGTCCCGAACGAACCCGTGCCCGTCGCACCGCACGGTGGTGCTCTGGCCAGTGCCGCGCACGTCAAACCCGATGAGCTCGACATTGTCGAGCAGCCGCTGCCGACCAGTGAGCTGAAACCACAGCGGCATGTCCAGGCCAGGAGCACCTGGACCGCCGGGGTTGACGAAGACTGTCCGGACCGGGCTGCCCTCGAGCGGGCGAAGGCGGCTTACCGCCATCGTGATCTCAGCGAGCTGCTCCGAGTCGGCCCAGTCCTTCGGAACCGCGACTTTCCCACACTCGAGTTTGGCTTTACCGGGATCGGGCGGCGCAGAATCACACGGACGCCAGTCGATCACCTGGTCGAGGAATCGGGCCGGCACGGCCGTCGCAGGCGCCTGAGGCAGAGGTGCATTGCGTGTAGGTTCAGCCAGTGCCGGACTGCCGGTGCCCGTGGCGATGGTGGCCAATGTGACTGCGGTGAGCAGGACCGGCCTGAACAGCGCTAACCGTCGATGCCTGGTGTATTCCATACTAATGAGTACGACTGTGTCTTAGCTCCTGATCCATGTTGGAGTTATGAAATGGATCTCACCCTATGCGGAGTAATCGAGTCCCGCTGGTTGGTCGTCGGAAGCATCACGGAATGATCGCGCGATGACGATGATCAGGAACAATCGTCTCCGCAGGTGCGGAATCAGTGGTCACCGACGAGGGGTCCCTTCCTGGCTGGGCGTTTCAATTACGTATGAGGTATCTGGCGTTGAATCGTCGAGCATCATTCCGCTCGACGTGCGAGCCGGATAGTGAGGCCATTGCAGCCTGACGGTCGTGGATGTGTCGGCTGGACCGAGGTCGATCTGCCCGCAGACGTGAAAGGAACTCCTGCTAGGACTGGGTTACCACACCAACAGTCGTTGCAGGAGTTCCGTTGCTACCGTACCGTGCTTCGATCCCGGGTCTGACCGACGTCCACCTCACGTTC
>NZ_JBFAOU010000314.1:0-4960 GCF_040675365.1 Catellatospora sp. NPDC049609
GGTCAGCGCCTCGGTGTAGCCGCGCAGGCGCAGCAGCGACGGCGCCCGGTTGTCGGACGACTTCGGGTTTAGACACCGGGCTGGCGGGAAGTGAGCCCGCAGACGAACCGCGGAGGAGGACACGATGACTGCTGTGGCACATGGCTTGGACATGGCTTCGATCGGCCGGCTGCTGCACCAGCGCCACGCCGAGACCGCCGAGCAGGTGAGCCGACTGCACGCCCAGACCGCGTCGA
Source organism: Catellatospora sp. NPDC049609 (assembly GCF_040675365.1). Classification (NCBI taxonomy): domain Bacteria; kingdom Bacillati; phylum Actinomycetota; class Actinomycetes; order Micromonosporales; family Micromonosporaceae; genus Catellatospora; species Catellatospora sp. NPDC049609. The sequence continues at coordinate 237 of NZ_JBFAOU010000314.1, forward strand.
TGAGGGGCTCGCACGACGCCGGCTCCGGCGACGCCGCCGATGTCGGCACGGTCGCGGCGGAGACCGCGGAGCAGACGATGGTGACCATGGCGCTGCAGGAGCAGCTGGTGCGGCTGCAGGCGGCGCTGCGGCGCCTCGACGAGGGCACGCTGGGGGTGTGCGAGCGCTGCGGTGAGCAGGTCCCGCTCACCCGGCTGCAGGTGATGCCGTGGGCGACGCACTGCGTGCCGTGCCAGAGCATCGTCGACCGCTACCGCTGAACCACCACCGCGGACAGCTCGGGGCAGACGCGTCGCGTGTGCCCCGAGCCGTTGCCGGGCGGCCCGGCCCGCCGTGGCGGTGCGGTCGGCGGCCGGCGAGCCCGCCACCTTCGTCGGGGCGCGGCAACCGGACGGAGGAGGCCGCTGGCGGGAGGACATGAGCAGATGGCAGGGTAGGGCACATGTGGGCGGGTATCCGGTGACGATCTCCGACGGTGGATTGATGGACGACGTATTCTCCGCGGATCCCGATGTCGCTCCGGACCTGCGCGCGGTCGACTGGGCCGCGACGCCGCTGGGCCCCGTTCACGGCTGGCCGCAGAGCCTGCGGACCGCGGTGAGCATCCTGCTGTCGTCGAAGTTCCCCATGTGGATGGCATGGGGACCGCAGCTGACGTTCTTCTGCAACGCCGCCTACCGGCGCGACACCCTCGGCCACAAGTACCCGTGGGCCCTCGGCCGGCCCGCCAACCAGGTATGGGCCGAGATCTGGGACGACATCGGCCCCCGCATCGAGACGGTGCTGGCCACCGGGCAGGCGACCTGGGACGAGGCCCTGCTGCTGTTCCTGGAGCGGTCGGGCTACCAGGAGGAGACGTACCATACGTTCTCCTACAGCCCGCTACGGGATGAATCCGGCGTGGCCGTCGGCATGCTCTGCGTCGTCAGCGAGGACACCACGCGGGTCATCAGCGAGCGGCGCATGGCCACCCTGCGGGATCTCGGGTCGGATCCCAGCGTCGTGCGCACCCAGGCGGAGACCCTCGCGTTCGCGAGCCGGCAGCTGGACCGCAACCAGCGCGACCTGCCGTTCACCCTCATCTACCTGACCGACGACGGGACGGCCCGGTTGGCGGGCACGGCCGGCATCCCCGAGGGGCATCCGGTGGCCGTCACGCCGATGCCGCTGGACGGGCCGGCGCCGCTGTGGCCCGCCAGCCTGACCGGCACCGAGCCGCAGCTGGTCGACCTGACCCGGCCCGGCTTCGGCGACCTCCCGGCTGGGGCGTGGCCACTGCCACCGACGCGGGCGCTGCTCATCCCGCTGCTGCGCCAGGGCGGAGCCCCGTACGGGTTCCTCGTCGCCGGGCTCAACCGCTACCGGCCCTTCGACGACGGCTACCGCTCCTTCCTGGAGCTGGTGGCCGGGCACGTCGCGACCGGGATCGCCAGCGCGCGCAGCTACCAGGCGCAGCAGCGGCGCGCCGAGGAGCTCGCCGAGCTCGACCGGGCCAAGACGGTGTTCTTCTCCAACATCAGCCACGAGTTCCGCACCCCGCTGACGCTCATCATGGGCCCGGTGGACGACCTGCGCCGCCGCCTGGACAGCGACCCGGCGACGCGGGAAGAGCTCGACGTCATCCACCGCAACGGCCTGCGGCTCGGCAAGCTGGTCAACAGCCTGCTCGACTTCTCGCGCCTGGAAGCCGGACGGATGCAGGCCCGCTACGAACCCGTCGACCTGGCCGCGGCGACCGCCGAGCTGGCCAGTGTCTTCCGCTCCGCCGTGGAGAAGGCCGGCCTGCGCCTCGTCGTGGACTGCCCCCCGCTCGACCAGCCCGTGTACCTCGATCGCGGCATGTGGGAGAAGGTGATCCTCAACCTGCTGAGCAACGCCCTGAAGTTCACCTTCGACGGCTCGGTCGGGGTGAGCGTCCGCAGCGCCGGCCGGCACGCGATCGTCAGCGTGGCCGACACCGGCATCGGGGTGGCCGCCGATCAGATCCCCCGGCTGTTCGAGAGGTTCCACCGGATCGAGAACGCCCGTTCCCGGTCCAACGAGGGCAGCGGCATCGGCCTGGCACTGGTGCAGGAGCTGGTCGGCCTGCACGGCGGGACCATCACCGTGCACAGCGCCGAGGGCGAGGGCACCCGCTTCACCATCAGCATTCCGTTCGGGCACGGCCACCTGCCCGCCGCCGCCATCGTCACCGCGACGAGCTCCGCGGCCCTGTCGGCCGCGGCCGAACCCTACGTGCAGGAAGCCCTCCGCTGGGTGCCCGATCAGCCCTCGCCGGACCTGATCGGTGCCGCCGACCGGGACGCCCCACTGTTCGGCCCGGCCCTGGACAAACCCGCCAGCGTCCTGATCGCCGACGACAACGCCGACATGCGCGACTACCTGGCCCGGCTGCTGACCGGGGCCGGTTATCAGGTCAGCACCGTCGTCGACGGCCGGCAGGCGCTCGACGAGGCCCGCGCCCGAACGCCCGAACTGGTCATCAGCGATGTCATGATGCCCCGGCTCGACGGCCTGCAACTGCTCATGGCGCTGCGGGCCGATCCGCGCACCGAGGCGATCCCCGTCATCCTGCTGTCGGCCCGAGCGGGCCAGGAGGCGTCCATCGAAGGCCTGCAGGCGGGGGCCGACGACTACCTCGTCAAGCCCTTCGCGGCGGCGGAGCTGCTCGCCCGGGTGCGGGCGAACATCGAGCTGGCCCGGACCCGCAACCATCACGCCCGCTGGCGGACGGCACTGATCAACTCCCTGCAGGAGGCGTTCTTCGTCTGCGACGAGGACGGCGCCGTCGTCGAGATCAACACCGCGTTCGCCGACATCCTCGGCTACGGTCCCGAGGGCCTGCCCTACCGGCCGAAGCACCCGTGGTGGCCGGACGCCGACGCGGAGGCGGCCGCGCACCGCGAGGTCGCCGCGGCATTCGACACCCTGCTCAACAACGCGCAGGGCAGCTACACGATCCCGGTGGTCCACCGCGGCGGCCACCGCGTGTGGGTGAACGCCACCTTCAACAAGGCACAGGACCCCGACAGCGGCCGCACGGTCACCGTCGGCACCTTCCGCGACGTGACGGCCGAGCACTACGCCGTGCAGCGCGACACCGCGATGGCCGCGCTCAACCTGCGCCTGTCGCAGGCGCCGGACCTGGCCCACGCCACCACCGGAGCGCTCGCCGAGCTGCAGCGGCTCTGGCACGCCACGCAGACGTGGGGCGTCGTCTTCAGCACCGGTGCCCCGCCGGTGGTGAGCACCGCGAACGGCAAGCCGGCCGACTGGGTGCAGCTGGCCGAACGCCACCGGGAAACCATCACCGAGCTGCGCGACGGCCCGAACCTCACCGCGGCCGTGGCCGGTGGCGACAGCGCGGGCATCCGGCTGGAACACCCGCACGGCACCATGGTGATCTGGCTCGACCTCGGGCCGCACCGCCGGTTCACCGAACACGACCGGCTGCTGCTGTCCCTGCTGGCCGGCAGCCTCGCCCAGGGACTCACCCGGGCCCACCAGATCGACCAGCAGCGCGAGACCGCCCTGGCGTTGCAGCGCGCCATCCTCGGCCCGGCGCGGCTGCCGCACGGGTTCGCCGTCCGTTACGAACCTGCGGCCACGCCGCTGGAGATCGGCGGCGACTGGTACGACACCATCGCGCTGCCCGACGGCCGCATCGGCATCGTCGTCGGTGACTGCGTCGGCCGGGGCCTGGCCGCCGCGGCCGTCATGGGACAGCTGCGCAGCGCCTGCCGCGCCCTGCTGCTGCAGGATCCCAGCCCGGCCCGCGCCCTGATGACCATGGACCACTTCGCCGCGGCGACGCCGGGTGCGGCGTGCACCACCGTCTTCTGCGGCGTGCTGGACCCGCGGACCGGTCACCTCACCTACGCCAGCGCCGGACACCCGCCGGGCATCATCGCCCACCGCGACGGCCGGACCGACCTCCTCCAGGCGGGCCGGTCCATGCCCCTGGCCGTGCGTCCCGGGGCCACCCGGGGCCAGGCCGAGCACATCATGCCCGCGCGGGCGACGATGATGCTCTACACCGACGGCCTCGTCGAACGCCGCCGCCGCCCCCTCGACGAGAGCATCGCCGGCGCCACGAAGACGCTGCACGAGGGCCGCGACATCGACATCGACCAGCTCGCAGCACATGTCATGGACGAGCTCACGCCGGCCGACGGGTTCGACGACGACGTCGCCTTCCTGCTCTACCGGCACCCCGGACCCCTGCAGATGACCTTCCCCGCCGAAGCGGGGCAGCTCGCCCCGGTCCGCAGCGCGCTGCGCGACTGGCTGGGCCGCTGCGCGCTGCCCACCCACCTGGTGCACGGCGTCCTGCTCGCCGCGGGCGAGGCCTGCGCCAACGCCATCGAGCACGGACACCGCGGCAACCCGGGCGAGCCGATCGAGCTGCGGGCCGAGGCGTACGCGAACCACCTGCGGCTCGTCGTCGCCGACACGGGAAGGTGGAAGACCCCGACGGTCAACACCGACCGTGGACGGGGCGTCGGCCTGATGCGCGCCATGATGCAGCAGGTGGACATCAACTCCAGCAGCACCGGCACGACCGTCGACATGTACACGAGGATCCCTGATTGACTTCCTCCCCGTCGTGAAGGACGGGGATTCCCTTGGTCGCCCTCGGGTGTTCCTGTTTCGCCGACGACTGCCCCGTCCGAGAGGTTCCTCGTTGAGGTCTTACATCGTCTCCGCAGGCTGTCACCGCCAGT
>NZ_JBFAOU010000315.1:0-4922 GCF_040675365.1 Catellatospora sp. NPDC049609
TCCGAGCACATCGGAGGCCGCGAGTCTTTAAGAGTTGCGCCGGGCGGGGCTGGGCCTGCCCGGGCGGAGCCCGGCGGGGTGGGGCCCCGCCCGGCGTGGGGTGGTTGGTGGCGGTGCGTCAGCTGCCCGGCTGGGCGGAGCGGAGGGAGATCGCCTTGAGGAAGACGTCGCCGATCTTGGCGGGGTCCTTCGCGGAGAAGACGCCGCCGCCGGTCAGCTTCGTGATCTTCTGCAGCGGCTCCGCGTTGACGTCGCCGATGGTCAGGATGATCATCTGGATCGGGCGCTGCGGGTCGGCGGTGTCCTTCAGCTTCGCCAGCAGGTTCTCCAGCGAGATGCCGTTGTCGTCGTCGTTGTCGCCGTCGGTCATCAGCACGACCGAGTTGACCCGGCCGGGGTCCCAGTCCTTCTGCACGGTCTGGTACGCCGCGAGGATCGTGTCGTAGAGACCCGTGTCGCCGTCCGGCTTGGGCGTGATGGCGCCCAGCGCCTGGAGCATCCGGGTGCGCTGCGACGACAGCGGACCGATCGGCAGCAGCTGCTTGTAGTCCTTGGCCCCGTCCAGCTCCGTGGAGAACGTCCACAGGCCGACCGCCCACGACTCGTCGAACAGCCCCAGGCCGCGCCGCGACGCCTCCAGGGTGATCTGGGCACGGGTGGCGCCGCCGGCGGTGGCGACCCTGGTCAGCATCGAGCCGGACACGTCGATGACGGCCAGCATCCGGGCGGGCAGCGTCACCGCGACCCAGGTGGACAGCACCTTGTCCACGGCGGCGGTGGCGGCCGGGGCGGTCGGCGACGCGGCCGGCGAGGGCACCTGCGCGACCTCGGGCGCGCCGGTCGGCGTGGTGGCGCCCGCGCCGAACGAGCCGTCCGGCCCGCGCAGGCCGACCTTGGCGAGCCGGTCGCGGAACGCAGGCTCGCGCAGCGCCTCCAGGAACCGGGAGGCGACCGCCTGGCGGTCGGCGTCGATGCCCGGCATGACGGCGTAGGGGTAGTCCAGCGCGATCGGCGCGGGCTCCAGGTAGAGACCGGCCAGCGGCACCGGCGGCTTGGCCGCGTTGTACGCGATGACGGCCTGCTCCGACAGCGGGGCCGCGCCCAGCGCGGAGGCGATCGCGGCCGGGTCGGTGGAGCGCGGGAAGCGCGCGAGCACGTCCTGGCGCAGCACGGAGCGCCCGGCCGCCAGGGTGCGCAGCGCGCCGGTGGTGGCGGCCTGCGCGTTGGCGGACGCGTTCGCGGTGCTCGCGAGCGCCAGCAGGCCGGACAGGCCGGCAGCGTCGCGGGTGGGCTCGACGATGCCGACCTTCAGCTTCGTGCCCGACGTCATCTGCTGCAGCAGCGCGGGCCAGGTGAGCTTGGCGTTCGGCCAGCCGAGAGCCTTGGCGGCGGGCTCGGCCATGGCCACCACGACCGGGCTGCGCGCGATGGACGGCGCCTCCTGGACCGCGGTGTTGGGCGCGGCCGCGGTGACCCGGGCCAGCCAGGTCGCGGAGTCCGGGATCCACACGTCCGGCACCTGGGTGCTGCCGTTGGGCTGGCCGACACCGGTCAGCGACAGCCCGCGCAGCGCGGCGACGGCCGCGGCGACGTCGGCCGGGTCGGCGGTGACCACGTCCACCGCCACGCAGGCGCCGTCGACGGCGGCCTGCTGCTCGCTGAGCGCGGCGGCGGTGTCCTTCAGCGCCGGCGCGATCTCCGCGGGGGCGGCGACGGTCAGCGAGGCCGTCCCGGAGCACCCGGGCTCGGCGAGCTGGTCGTACACGATGAAGGCGCCCGAGACCACGAGCGCGACCGCGAACACTGCGGCGACGGCGCTGAGGGCGGGGTGGATACGGCGAACGTTGCGATGGCGGCCCGGCACAGAGCACATGTTTCGTCAACGTGAAGGCAGCTCGCCACATACGTTCGGCCGAATGTTACCGGCCGGGAACGAGGTGGCTCGGCCCGCTGGACTGCGGATCAGTGCTAACTCGGCGGAAAGATCAACCGTTACTCCCTCTGATGGACGGGGAAACCTCCCGTCACGTCCCATTACTTGGGAGTAGCTGGGGGATATGTCGATGTGGGCGGGTCGGCCGAGGCGTTCGGCCGGGCGGGACGGGGGTGGCGCGGCGCTGCAGGCGGGAGCGATCGTCATCGATGACGACGTGCGTGGTGACATTCGTCACGACGACGCCGACAGCTTGGAGGAGGACTACACGCAGTCGCGCTACGGCGACCCTCAGTCGGCGGTCGTGACGCGGGCCCGGCTGCTCAGCTTCACGCCGTACCTGCCCAAACCGGACCGATTGTGCACCGACACCGCCAACCTGCTGCGCCCGCTGGTGCGGGCCGGGATCATCGACACCTGGGCCACCGACCACAGCTACCCGACCCAGCGGGCCTGGCGTCTGCTGCCGTCCCGGCTCGCCCTGCCCCGGCAGCTGCCGCTCGACGGATACGTCGAGCCCGACGGCGGCATCACCCTGTTCGCGCTGCCCGAGGAGTACGACCGGCCGCCGCTGTGCATGCTCGACTGGGTCATCGACTGGACCGCCAACGGCAGGCTCGACAGCAACTGGTGGACCACCGCCGTCCACGTCACCGCCTCCACCGGCCTGCCCGCCACCGGCACCCTGCGCCCCTGAGCCTCCCGCCGAGCCGCGAGGTCCGGCCCGACGTTCCGCCCGCCCGCAAGATCACCGTTTCCGGTCAGAACATTTAGTGCGGCTCGACATCTTGACCAGAAATCGCGATCATCCCGCATGCCGCGCCGCCCGCAGCAATGTCGTCGCAGGTGGAGACGGCTGTCGCCGTGCGGGCGGCGGCGCGCGGCGGCAGAATCGAGCCGTGGACGTCGTGATCGTCGAGCCCGCGCGGCTCGGGCAGGTGCACCTGGCGGACGGCCGCCGCCTCGGCTGGGCCGAGTGGGGCCCGCCGGACGGTGCCGCGGTGCTGTTCTGCCCCGGTGCCGCCACCAGCCGCCGGCTCGGCTTCGGCGCGGACGTGGTGGACGCGCTCGGCGTACGCCTCATCTCGCTGGACCGGCCCGGTCTGGGCGCGTCCGATCCGGCACCCGGCCGGACGCTGCCCGGCTGGGCGGCCGACGTCGCCGAGTTCGCGGCGCTGGCACGCGCGGGGCGGCCGGCGGTGGTGGGCTTCTCGCAGGGCGGCCCGTTCGCGCTGGCCTGCGCGGCGGCCGGGGCGGTGTCCGCGGCCGCGATCGTGTCCGGCACCGACGAGCTGGCCCGGCCGGAGGTGTCCGCGCGGCTGGAGCCGCAGCTGCGCTGGCTGGTGTCGTCGGCCGCCGACGACCCCGACGAGGCCGAGGCGTACTTCGCGCAGCTGGACGCCGAGAAGCTGCTGCACATGGTGGTCTCGCTGAGCGGACCGGCCGACCGCGCCGTGTACGAGGACCCGGCGTTCGCCGGCCCGTTCCGCCGGGCGCTGGCCGAGGGCTTCGCGCAGGGCCCGGCCGGCTACGCCCGGGACACGCTGCTGTCGATGAGCCCCTGGCCGTTCGACCCGGCCGCGATCGAGGTGCCGGTCGAGTTCTGGTACGGCGGGCAGGACACCAGCCCCGTGCACTCGCCCGACTTCGGCGAGGCGCTCGCGGCCCGCGTCCCGCACGCGCACCGCCACCTGCTCGCCCAGACCGGCGGCGCCCTTTTGTGGACCCACGCCGAGCGCATCCTCACCTCGCTGCTCCGCCTCACCGGCGCCCTCCCGCCCGCCGACGCCTGAACCCCGCCGACCGGGCCGGTTCGGCGGCGTACCCGTGCCTGAGTGGACCTGCCAGCCGGGCCCGCGCGGGCGCAGAGTTGCAGCGTAAGGGCTGTACGGGCACCGGAGAGGAGACCGCGACGTGGCGGAGAGGATCGTTCGGCATGACGGCCTGGAGCTGTGGACCGAGGACTTCGGCAACCCGGCCGACCCGGCGCTGCTGCTCGTCGTGGGCGCCAGCGCGTCGGCCGTGCACTGGCCGGAGTCGATGTGCCGGGAGCTGGCCGGACAAGGCCTGCACGTGATCCGGTACGACCAGCGCGACAGCGGGCAGTCCTCGATCGTCGACTACGCCGCCGAGCCGTACGACTGCCGCACGCTCGCCGGGGACGCGCTGGCCGTGCTGGACGCGTACGGCATCGGCGCGGCGCACGTGTGGGGCGCCTCGATGGGCGGGCTGATCTGCCAGCTGCTGGCGCTGGAGCACCGCGAGCGGGTGCTGACGGCGACGCTGATGTGCACCGCGTCGGACCTCAGCGCCGTCCCGGCGTCGCTGGCCGGGCAGGAGACCACGTTCGACCCGCCGTGCGACCCGGCGTACGTCGCCGCGCTCACGCAGATGGCGGTGGAGGCGGCGGCGTCCCCGCCGACCACCCGCGAGGAGCTGATCGAGCTGCGCCGCCGCAACTTCCGGCTGCTCGGGGGCACCCGGTGCGACGCCGAGGGCCTCGACCGGTTCATCGCGCTGGACGTCGACCGGGCGCGGGTGCCCGGCCGCCCGGACAGCCACCCGCTGGCGGTGGCGGCCACCGGGCCGGACCTCGCGCCGCGGCTGGCCGCGCTGGACCTGCCGGTGCTGGTGCTGCACGGCGACGAGGACCCGATCGTGCCGGTGGCGCACGGCCGCCGTCTCGCCGCGGCCATCCCCGGCGCGCGGTACGTCGAGCTGAAGGGCTGGGGCCACGCCCTGCCCGACCGCGACGTGCTGCGCGAGTCGGTCGACGCCGTGCTGGACCTGATCGGCAGGTGAGCCGCTCATCCCGACCGGCCGAACCGCCGGTGGGAGTGAGCCGTCCGGCTCCGGCGGGGCCGGAACACCAGGCCGGTGGACCGCTGCGCGGTCACTCAACGGTTGTCGGTTGGCGGAACCGGGAGGTGTTCCGCCGCAGCCGTCAACTCTTGGGTTGTCGCGACAACCCAAGAGTTGACGGCTGCGG
>NZ_JBFAOU010000316.1:0-4817 GCF_040675365.1 Catellatospora sp. NPDC049609
GCTGCACCGTCAGCAAGACCGGCACCATCGCGCGAGCGATCCTGGCCCTACACCACTCGACATCGACGCCAATCAGGATGAAATGACCTCACTGTGGTCGATCTCGATCGCTCGGCCGCCGTTTAGGCCGCGCTGTTGGTGCAGGGTCTCGTGCGCGCCGACGGGCTGCGGTCCCGCGGGTTGAGTACCGCGTATGGTCAGCCAGTGAATGTCCTCTGGCCGCAGCCGCGAGGCGTAAAAATACCGAGGGGCAGCTGAGTCTGCCCAGCCGTGTACGCAAGGCCCCTGCGTCGCGTGTTCGCTCGACGCTGCTCACCCGGCACGGCATCGGACCGGTCAGCGCAGCCCAGGCGATCGTGTCCTTGTCCCACGGCGGCCGCTGCCGCGACGAAGCGGCCTTCGCGTCTCTGGCCGGGACGTGCTCGATTCCTGCCAGCAGCGGTTGACGACCAGGTGGAGGTTCAAACCGCGGGGGTGACCGCGCGTTGAACCGTGCCACCCACACGATCACGCTGAGCCGGATGACGAGTTGCCCGCGGACACGGGAGTACGTTGCCAGGCGCCGGACCGAAGGCAAGTAGACCGCAGAAGTGCACCGATGCCTGAAGCGCTACATTACCCGCTAACTCTTCCGAGTCCTTACCGCGACATGGCTTGACGAACTATAGAAGCGGTAGTTCGGGAAGAACCTCGTTGAGAGCTGGGTGGCGTAGGCAGATGATCGAGCAGGCGAGACTGACGAGGGCCTGATGGATGTCGGCGCGGCGTTCCTAGCGGACGCGGCGCAGTCGTGCCACGTTACTTCTGCACCCTTTGAGCCGATCGAGGGACAGCCTGACCTCCGGACGCGGAGTACTGCCGAGGCCGGAGCTACGCTCGGGCACAGTTGATCATTGGCGCTGAGTTTCTGCGGTGACATCTGTCATCAGCGCGCTGGAGACAGATAGCCTGCTGTGTCCCCGCTGGTCTGCGGGTCCTCACCACATTTGAACCTCGGAGCTGGTCATGCACAGCCGTTGGTCGAGTCCTGCCGCCCCGGTGCAGTCGTGGGCACTTCGCTGTCGCCGGAACGCCCTCGGCTGCCGCCGACATCCCGACAATGTTCGCAAGCTCGGCCCCGCTACCCTCAAGCGTCGCCGCTTCGCACGGTGGAACAGATCGCCGCTGGTCGCAGCCGCCCGTGGGCAGGCGGCCGACGCCTCACGCTCCGCCAAGCTCAATCGAGCGGTGTAGGCCTGGTCGGGCTCGGTGTAGCCTGCAGAACCGCCCGAGCTGTCGCTGGGTTCTCCAGCCACCTAAAACCGGCAAATAGCGTGTGAGCGTCCGAACGACCAAACACGAGCGAAGCTCCTGTGAACCAAGCCGGGCAGCTTCAAGCTGGGCACCGCCCCCGGCGTTAGATCGGACCATGGAGGATCGGACACGCACGCTTTGCTGTGCTACGAGGTGTGTAATCCGGCAACATCAGCAGAGCTGGTGAAACCGGCCAAATCGGCACTTCCGATAACTGAGCGAGCGAACTAATATAAGTCGGCGGGATGAAAGATAGCGCGACCATCATTTCGAATATCGCGAACACCGCATTAATGAATTTAAGAGTTCTCCGAGAGCTATGCGCAGAATGGACGGACATGACAGACGATCATGATTCGGGCATCAGGCTCAGGGTGCTCGGGCCTCTGGAACTAAGAAGCGGCCCTAGCGCGCTCCTGGGAGCGTCACGCAATCTGCAGGCACTTACCGCCGCGCTGGTCGTACATCACGGAGCCTATGTGAGCGTAGACGAGCTTGCGCACGCGATATGGCGCGACGCGTTGCCCAACAACACGCGGGCGGCGTTGCATACCTTAATTTCCAGGCTGCGAAGTATGATCAGGAACTTCGACGGATGGAGTATAGACACACAGTCTTCGGAGTATGCCCTGGATGCGCCAAGGCGCTCTATCGATGCATTTGCTTTCGAGGACATGATAGCTAGTTCAAAGCGTCTAGCCGATCCACGAGCTGCCGACGTGGTCTTGGCGGATGCATTGGCCTTTTGGCGTGGTCGAGCTTTCGGGCACTTTGCAACGGAAGAATTCGCAATGGCGGAGGCCGGGCGGCTTGAGGCCCTAAAAGACGTCGCGCTGGAAGAACGATCCTATCGCCTGTGCCAGCTTGGCGATTATGTGGGTGCTTTGGGGTTTCTGCGAACCGCGATCGATCGCCAGCCGCTCAGGGAGGGACTTCGTCAGCAGTTGATGCGAACGCTGCATCAGGCAGGCCGACCCAACGAAGCTCTTGCAGAGTACGCCGAGTTCCGGATGGTGTTAGCAGAAGAATTAGGCGTCGAGCCCTCGCCCGCTATGCAGGAACTGCACATTCGAATTCTGCGCGATGATCCAAGCCTGACGCAACAACATGTACGGGCAAATGAATTTTTGGATACAGAACCTGAACCAATGCGCTTGACGTTTCCGTCAACGCCGAAACGGCGAGACAAATTCTTCGGACGAGAACGGGAATTGGAAACTATCGGCAAGCTGCTTCAGGACCATCGTCTCCTATCTCTGGTCGGCGCTGGAGGCGTGGGAAAGACGCGACTTGCCCTCCAGGCTGCATCCACAGTCGTTGAAGCGCCAGATGGTGTAATTTTCTGTGACCTCGCAGGCGTTACAACCATGCGAGATGCTCTGGGCGTCCTCTCTACTGCCGCGGGGGCTCTGCCTGATGCTCGTCAAGAACTCCAGGAGCAAGTATTCGCCCTTCTGGGTTCGGGAGCCTACTTGGTTATCCTGGATAATTGTGAGCACCTTTTGGGAGATCAAGAGTTGCCCGCATTCGTGGACCGCCTCCTGGATTCCACCGAGCAGGTGAATGTACTAACAACTACCAGGACGCGACTCGGAGTTATTTCCGAGCAGGTATTCCCGATACTGCCGCTGCCGCTGCCGTTGCCGACGACGACAGAATCTTCCGCAACCTCACCGGCAATAGAGCTTTTCCTGGACCGCGCTCGGGCGGGCGATCGTTCGGCCGACTTTCTAGCGACGATGCATGCCGACATAGTTCAACTTTGCCGGGAGCTCGACGGGCTTCCTCTCGCGATTGAGCTGGCCGCGAGTCGGGTACGTGCCATTAGTTTATCGGATCTATTGGACCGCTGGCGCAGCGAGCCAGGCCTTGTGAAGGCGAATTTTGCTGGATCGGCCGAACGCCATCGATCGCTCGACCGTATCGTGGAGTGGTCCTACAGGTTGTTGTCGCCGCCCGAACAGGACGTTTTTGATCAGATTTCTGTATTGCCTGGCGAATTCGGGCTTGATGCGGTGATCAACATCGTTGAAGTGGGAATTTCGGATGCGGACAAGGTCGAGACGATAGTAAACCTATGCGAACGTTCGTTGATTCAACGTGTGCAGCACGGTGCGGCCAGCCGATACAAAATGCTTGAGACAATCCGGGCCTTCGGCAAGCGTCGACTGCATGAGCGCCGGCTTTACGATTCGCTCGAACAGCGTTGTGCCGACTACTATACAAAATTTGTCGTGGACATCTTGCGCCAGCAACCTGCGCAATGGATCCGCGAAATCGACGCAGAGATTAGCAACCTGCGTCACGTCAGGTCATGGACCAAAGCGAACGACACCGACACGCTAATTCATTTGACGTCTGCACTCTATCCGTATGCGGCGGCATCGCTCAATGCCGAAGTCTTTGATTGGTGTGAGGATGCAATCCGAATCACATCGGTTGAGACCGAGGGTGTCGGCGGCGTTTATGCAGTGGCGGCAATGGGCCGGTGGCTTGGGGGTGACGTCCCGGGCAGTCAGGACTTAGTAGAGACCGCTCTTCATTTTTCCGCATCTGCTAGCGACATCGCCGCACTGGCGCTCACAATGGGCGACATTTATAAGCTACGGGGTGAATTTTCCGAGTCAGCGGCGTGGTATGCAAGGGCGCGCGAAAAGGCACGCGAGGCGGGTAACGCCTACCTAGAAATATGTGCCAGAATGCTTCAAGGCTGCACTAGCACTCGGGCTGGCATGACGGCGGAGGCTCAAAGCCTGATCGATAGCGCAAGAGCCGACGCGCGGCAAGCCGGGTGGACTGACCTGATGGCCGCTTGCCACATGGTGATGGCTGAAGTGCATACGGTCGAAGATCCCAATCCCAGTCAAGCCCTACATTGGTATTGGGAAAGCGTCGAACTGGCTGAAGCGGCCAATCACATGCTAATGATTCATGAGACAATGGTGGCTGCCGCGCTCGCCGAAATGACCTTCGGAAGTCTAGAGAAGTCAATTAGCGCGTACGTCAAGCTACTGGGCCGGTGGCAAGGTCTTAGAAATGATGTTCCCTTAGAATGTGCCTTGAGGGCTGTTATAACGCTGCTCGTGGAATTGGGACTTTATGAGGAAGCGGCAATATTGAGCGGCTTTGCGCCAAGGGACCGCTCGTTGGCGGCATTTGTCGTGGAGCCGTTCGTGGAGAAGGTAAACGTGTCGGTTCAAACATGTCGCGGCGCCTTGGGGGATGTGCTCTTTCAAAGTGCCGAGTGCCGGGGTCGCAGCATGACTACGGTGGCAGTTGTAGACTATACGCTAAGCAAACTGACGGGTGTTTCCCTAGGAGAAGTTGCCGATTCTAAATGACTGATTTGAGCTTGGCTCAGGCCATACCTTGGGCCAATTTCGTTTTAAGGAGGCTGGGATCGGATCACGGTTGCGTTCACTTGCTCCTTGTCAAGCGTCGGTGAGGAGTGCCCGGAACACGACGTCGGAGAGGCGGCGTTTGAGGGCGCGGAGGGACTCGCTGGTGGTGTCCCCGTCGGCTCG
>NZ_JBFAOU010000317.1:0-4765 GCF_040675365.1 Catellatospora sp. NPDC049609
GCCCAGTTGTAGAACTTGCCCGGGTTAGCCGTGAACTGACCCGCCCAACCCTCCTCGATCGCCTCGATATCAGCCGCACCCGTGTTCGTCGCCAGGTGCGCCGCCAGGTTCTTGTGGTGATCCTCGGCCTTGGTGATCCGCTCCGTGATCTCCACATTCGGGTTCAGCTGCTGATACTCCTTGTACAGCTCCTTGTACCCGAACTCACCGAACGTCGCGATGGTGAGCTTCACCTTGCCACCGGTCGTGCCGGGGTCGTCGCTACCGCCGCACGCGGCGGTGCCCAGCACCAACGCGGCCGCGAGGATCGGTGCGGCAACCGCCGCAAAACGGCGCCGACGGCTGGCGCCGGCTTGTGCTGAACGCATCGGGGCTCCTCCAGGAACAGGTATTCAGGGGACGTGCGCGAAACAGAATTGCAGGTCACATACTGTTGATCTAGGCGGAGAGCGCTCCCCAGAGAGCGCTCTACCACATGGCACTGACACTCGCCCCACGCCGCGCGCCTGTCAAGATGCCGTTGCCGTCTCGTTACAAAGCGCGACCTCGGATCCGATCCCGACGGCAGGCCGGCCCCGGGTGCACATCGGAGCGCCGCCCGAGACGACCTTCACCCACCAGCCGTGACGAGCGGTGTCACCCGGCCCCAGGTCGCTTCGTGCCGACTTCCCCCGGCCCGAGGCCGGGGCCGCGGCGCCGGCCGCACCGCACTCGCCGAGGTCACCGCCAGATTTCCACACCGTTAACGACCTGCGCCTCGATCAATCGTCCAGCGACCGCCATTGACATAAGACCGGTCCTGCACGATTCTCTCAGAGAGCGCTCCCTCAGTTGTTTGTCCGGCTTGATGTCCTTCGGGCATTAAGTCGTTAGCACGCGGTGATCCGCCGCCCTCGGGCGGTGCCGCCGTGCCACGGGACCGGGCCCCAGCCCCGACCGACCGGTCCCGGCCGGCACGCGGTCGCCACGTGATGCGCCACCGGAAGCGCTGCCGCGGATCACCGCACCCCGAGCTGCGGGAGCGCCTCCGGGACTACGGAACACGGCACGTCCCGGCGCACCACCGCCCAGGCGGCGCGCCGAGGGCACACCGCGTTCCACCGCGCGGGCACAGCCCTCGCGGTCTCGAGCCATCCATCAGGAGATGACATGAGATCCGTCCCGAACGCGGCAGCCCCGCCGCGCTCACTCTCCACCCGCGGCGGGCGGTGGTACGCCGTCCTCGCGGTGGTCGGCGCGATGTTCGCCTCGACCCTGGCGGTGCTCGCCACCTCGGCCAACGCCGCTGACCCGCTGATCTCGCAGGGCAAGGCGGTCACCGCCTCGTCCACCGAGAACGCCGCGTTCCCGGCCACCCTGGCCGTGGACGGCAGCACCGGGACCCGGTGGTCCAGCGCGTTCTCCGACCCGCAGTGGATCCAGGTGGACCTGGGCGGCACCGCCGCGATCAGCCAGGTCGTCCTGAACTGGGAGGCGGCGTACGCGACCGCGTTCCAGATCCAGGTCGCAGGCTCCGCCACCGGCCCGTGGACGAACATCTACAGCACCACCACCGGCACCGGCGGCGTGCAGACCCTCGCGGTCAGCGGCTCCGGCCGGTACGTCCGCATGAACGGCACCGCCCGCGCCACGATCCACGGCTACTCGCTCTGGGAGTTCCAGGTCTTCGGCGTCATCGGCGGCGGTGGCGGCTGCGGCACGGCCAACGCCGCGCTGGGCCGCCCGGCCTCGGCCTCCTCGCAGGAGGGCGCGTTCGCGGCCGCCAACGCGTTCGACGGCAGCACCGGCACCCGCTGGTCCAGCGCGTTCGCCGACCCGCAGTGGATCCAGGTCGACCTGGGCAGCAGCCAGAGCATCTGCGGCGTCACCCTGGTCTGGGAGGCGGCGTACGGCAGGGCGTTCCAGATCCAGGTCGCGGCTTCCGCGAGCGGCCCGTGGACGAACATCTACGCCACCACCACCGGCACCGGCGGGACGCAGCAGCTGACCGTCTCCGGCACCGGCCGCTACGTGCGGATGAACGGCACCGCGCGGGCCACCGCCTACGGCTACTCGCTGTTCGAGTTCGCCGTGCGCACCGGCAGCGCGCCGAGCAACCCGCCGTCGTCGCCGCCGCCGGCCTCCCCGTCGGCCTCCCCGTCGGCGCCGCCCTCGCCGTCGACCTCGCCCAACCCGGGCGGGGACGTGCTGCTGTCGTACAACAAGCCCGGTGTCGCCTCCAGCTCGCAGGACGACGGCGCCTGCTGGCAGTGCTTCCCGGCGCGCGCGTTCGACCTGGACCCGGCCTCGCGCTGGGCGACCTCCGCCTGGACCGACCCGGGCTGGATCTACGTCGACCTCGGCGCGGTGGCCCAGATCAAGCGGGTCGTGCTGCAGTGGGACCCGGCCTTCGCCGTGGCCTACCAGCTGCAGACGTCCAACGACGCGGCCAACTGGACGACCATCTACAGCACCACCACCAGCACCGGGTTCAAGCAGACGCTGACCGTCAACGGCACCGGCCGCTACGTGCGCATGTACGGCACGCAGCGCTCCAACGGCTACGGCTACTCGCTGTGGGAGTTCCAGGTGTACGGCACCGGCGGCGCCCCGACCACGCCCCCGGCGCAGCCGCCGAACCCGACGTTCCCGGCCACCAACCTGGTCTTCTCGGACGAGTTCAACGGCCCGGCGGGCAGCAAGCCGGACGCGGCCAAGTGGACCATCGACACCGGCACCGGCCAGAACAACGAGCTGCAGTACTACACCAACAACAACAACGCCAACATGAACGGCGCCGGCCAGCTCGTGATGGAGGCCCGCCGTGAGGCCGTGGGCGGGATGCAGTACACATCCCACCGCATGAACACGGGCAACAAGTTCCACTTCCAGTACGGCCGGGTCGAGGCCCGGGTCAAGGTGCCCAAGGGCAACGGTTACTGGCCCGCCTTCTGGATGATGGGCGCCGACTTCCTCACCGGCCGCCCGTGGCCCTACAACGGCGAGATCGACATCATGGAGATCCTCGGCCGCGACACCACCCGGAGCTACACCACGCTGCACGCCCCCGCCTACAACGGTGGCGGCGGCTACGGGCAGGAGAAGGTCTGGGGCATCGACCTCTCGGCCGACTACCACGTCTACGCCGCGCAGTGGGACAGCAACGGCATCCGGTTCTTCGTCGACAGCACGGAGGTGTTCTACGCCAGCAAGGCGACCGTCGAGGCGACCCGCGGCCCGTGGGTCTACGACCACCCGCACTACATGATCCTGAACCTCGCCGTGGGCGGCGACTGGCCCGGCCCGCCGGACGCCAGCACGCCGTTCCCGGCGCAGATGCTGGTCGACTACGTCCGCGTCTACAAGTAGGCGACCGCCGGCTGGGGGTCCCGCAGCCCCGCAGGGCCCCCAGCCCCCAACGGAAACCCGTCCGTCCCATTCCCGTAGGGAGCACACCATGAATCGTCTCGCACCGATTCCTGGCCGCCGGCGGCTACGTGCCGCCGGGCTCATCGCCACCGTCACGGCCGTTCTCGCAACCTACCTGGTCGCCACCACCGGTGGGGCATCAGCCGCCGAGATCTCGCTCTCCCAGGGCAGGCCGGTCGCCGTCTCCTCGACCGAGAACGGCGGCACGCCGGGCTCGAACGCGGTCGACGGCAACGCCGGCACGCGCTGGTCCAGCGCTTTCTCCGACCCGCAATGGATCCGCATCGATCTCGGCAGCAGCCGGGCGATCACCCGGGTCTTCCTGGACTGGGAGGGCGCGTACGCCCGCAACTTCCAGCTCCAGACCTCGGCCGACGGCACCAACTGGAGCACGTTCCACACCACGACCAACCACAACGGCGCCGACCAGTCGCTCAACGTCAACGTGAGCGGCCGCTACGTACGCCTCTACGCCACCGCGCGCGCCACCCAGTGGGGCGTCTCGCTGTGGGAGTTCCAGGTGTTCGGGCAGGACGGCGGCGGCGGCGGGGGTGGCGGCCCGATCGTGCGGGTCTCCGAGTTCCTCGCCGACTGCCCGTTCACGCACCGCCTGCCGGACGACCCGATCGTCTTCCCGAACCTGCCCGGCGGGTCACACATGCATGACTTCATGGGCAACACGTCCACCAACGCGTTCTCGACGTACACGAGCCTGGCCAACGCGGGCACGAACTGCAACCCGATCGAGGACCTGTCGTCGTACTGGGTGCCGACCATGTACGTCGACAACCAGCCGGTCGCCCCGACCGGGACCACCTTCTACTACCTGGGCGAGGGCGTGCGCGACGACATCATCGCGCAGATCCAGCCCCTGCCCGTCGGCCTGCGCATCGTGGCCGGCAACGCCCAGGCCACCAGCGGCGACCAGAGCATCGCCCGCTGGTCCTGCCTGCACCACGGCGAGGTCCCGCCCGGCAAGGACTTCGTCAACTGCCCCGCCGGCTCGATGCTGGAGTCGTACCTCGACTTCCCGCAGTGCTGGGACGGCGTCAACCTCGACTCCGCCAACCACAAGAGCCACATGTCGTACCCGGTCAACGGCGCCTGCCCCGCCACGCACCCCGTCCCGGTGCCGAAGCTGCGCCAGGTGCTCCGCTACCCGGTGAACGGCGACCCCGCCCGCATCCGCCTGTCGTCGGGCCGCGGCTACACCATGCACGGCGACTTCTTCAACGCCTGGCCGGCCGCCGAGATGGAGCGCCGCGTCCGCGACTGCATCCGCCCGATCATCAAGTGCGGTGCCAACGGCCGCCCTTGATCTGAACCCGCGCCGGGCGGGCGGCCCCCCTCTCCCGCC
>NZ_JBFAOU010000318.1:0-4754 GCF_040675365.1 Catellatospora sp. NPDC049609
CGATCTTGCGCGAACTGTTAGGGATATGCCCGTTTAGGGCGTGTCATCCCCACAGCCCGCGCAAGATCGTCGCTTTGGGGGGCGGCGCCCTACGCGCGGGTGATGGCGTTGGCGTGGATGGCGGTGTGGAGGTACTGGGTCATGCCGGGGTGGATCGCTTCGTAGGTGGCGGTGAAGCGGTCGTCGGCGACGTACATGTCGGCCAGGCCGGTGTGGATCTCGTAGCTGCACTCGTAGAACCAGCGGCTGATGAGCTGGCGGTGCTCCTCGGCCAGGTCCATGGCCTCGGGGGTGTCGGGGGCGGCGCCGGAGTCCATCAGGGCGGTGAAGCGCCGGCCCCAGTCCTCGTTCTCCTGCTTGTTGCGTAGCCAGTCTTCCTTGGTGTACCGGGCGGTGCGCCTGGTCGACTCCCGATAGGCGTCGGTGCCGCCCCAGCGCTGCTCGGCCTCCTGCGCGTGGTCGTCGGGGTTGAAGTCGCCGAACACCTCGAACCGCTCTTCGGGGGTGAGGTTGATGCCCACTTTCTTCGCCTCCATCGCGAACTCGATCGCGGTGACCATCTCCTGCAGGCGCTTGATGCGCACGTTCAGCAGCTCGTGCTGGCGGCGCAGGTGCGCCGCCGGGTCGGCCTGCGGGTCGTCGAGGACGGCCGCGATCTCTTCCAGCGGGAACCCCAGCTCCCGGTAGAACAGGATCTGCTGCAGCCGGTCCAGGTCGGCGTCGTCGTAGCGGCGGTAGCCGCTGCGCGTGCGCCCGCTGGGCGACAGCAGGCCGATCTCGTCGTAGTGGTGCAGCGTCCGCACGGTCACCCCGGCGAGCTCGGCGACCTTGCCCACGGTGTATGCCATGGTTCCCTCCTTTCCGAGAACCAGCTTCGAGTCTGCCGTTACGTGAGAGTCAAGCCGATGACGCGACCCGTCGCACCCTGCTCGCGGTGACGCCGGCCACCGCGAGCGTGAACACGGTGCACAGGGTCAGCACGGCGGGCAGCGCCTTCATCGCGTCCTCCAGGTAGCGGTGGGCCTCCCAGACCAGGCCCTGGTCCCAGGCGTTGACCATCGTCGCGGGGTACCACAGCGGGGCGAGGTGGCGCGGTGCGGCGTGCGCGGGGAAGGCGGTCAGCACGTAGGCGGCCGTGGCGGCCTCCATCAGCAGCAGCCCGCCGGCGGCGCCGGTCAGCCAGGCCGCGACGGTCCGGCGGCGGCCCAGCAGGGCACGCACCGCCGCGGCCAGCCCGATCGCGCCGAGGCACCAGCACGCGATCGTGGTCAGCGCGGCGGCCCGGTTCTCCCCCACCACCTCGCCGATGTACGGGGCGGCGGCGACGGCCGCGACGCCGAGGGCGAGTGCCACCGGCACGACGACGGTGGCCGCGCCGATGGCCTCGCCGCGCCCGGCGGCCCTGCCCCAGAGCCACACCAGCGGGCCGATCACGGGCAGTGCCATGACGTACCCGGTGTCGGCGACCTCGTGCAGGCCGGCGGTCTCGGCCGCCACCGCCCCGACCATGATCGTCGTGACCGTCACCACGCCGAACACCGCCGGGGCCACCAGCAGCTTGAGCAGGACGAACCCGGTGGTGCGGGCCTTGGTCACGGTCATCGTCCCCGTTCGGTGGGCGACCCGGTCGCGCAGCGCGCACCAGGCGGTGTCGGCCAGGTCCCGGCCGGGGGTGGCGCTGGCGGCCAGCAGCCCGGCGATCTCGTCGCCGTAGCGCTCGCGCACCGCGGGCGGGTAGATCGCGAGCACGGCGCGGATGAGCAGCCGGCGCATCAGGCCACCGCCAGCCGGCGCAGCCCGGTCGCGGCCAGCGACCGCATCCGCTGCAGTTCGGCGCCCAGCGCGGCCCGCCCGGCGTCGGTCAGCCGGTACGGCTTGCGCCGGTCCTGCTCGGGCAGGGCCTCGATGTAGGCGTGCTCCTCCAGGCGCCGGATCGCGCCGTAGAGCGTGCCGGGTCCGGGGCGGGCGCCGGTGAGCTCGCCGATGTCGTCCTGCATGGCGTAGCCGTGCTTGGGCCCGGCGGCGAGGCTGATCAGGATGTGCAGCGCCGGTTCGGAGAACCGGCCGAGGTCGGCGAGTCCGGCCACGGAACCTCCCTTACTACGTTCTGCGTAGCATCGCAGTACGTAGCATCCGCGTCAATGGTGCGGCGCGGACGGTCTCCGCCCGTCTAGGGTGGCGGACATGATCTACGACGGGCTGAGCGACTACGAGTTCGCCTTCCCCGGCCCGCTGCGCGACAAGCTGGTCGCCGCGGTCCTGGCCGGGCACAAGACCTCGACCACCGGCCTGCTGGTCGGCTACGAGCACGACGACGAGCCGCTGCCCCGCCCCGGCCAGCGCAGCACCATGATCGGCTCGGCCGGTCAGCCGCTGGCCATCCTCGAACTCACCGAGGTGCGCCAGGTGCCGCTGGCCGACATCGACCTCGCCCACGCCGTCGACGAGGGCGAGGGCCACACCACCGTGGCCGCATGGCGGGCCGCGCACGAGCGGTTCTGGCACTCCGCCGAGCTGCGGGACCACCTGGGCAGGCCGGACTTCACCGTCGACGACACGACGATCACGGTGACCGAGCGCTTCCGGGTCGTGTCGCTGATCCCCGACGCCGCCACGGTCAACACGGCGCTCGCCGCCGAGTCGGCGGCCCTGGCCGCCGGTCTGCGCGCCGCCCCCGCCGCCGACCTGGACCGGCCCACCTGCTGCCCGCCGTGGACGGTGCGCGACGAGTTCGCGCACACCGCGATCGCGGTCTCGCGCACCCTGGACATGCTCGACGCGCCGCCGCCGGCCGGCCCGCCGGTCGACACCGCCCGCTACTACTCCCCCGACCACCGGTTCGCCCCGCAGACCGACCGGGCCCGGGTCGACACGGCTGCCGACTTCGCCGCCGCCCACACCGGCGCCGAGCTGATCGACTGGTTCGAGCAGCAGGTCAAACAGGTCGTCGACCGCGTGGCGGCGACCCCGCAGCGACTGGTCGCCACCCGGCACGGCGACCCGATGCGGCTGACCGACTTCCAGGTCACCCGCGTGGTGGAGCTCGCCGTGCACGGCCTGGACCTCGCCGACGCGCTCGGCGTCGCGCCGTGGCTGACCCCGCAGGCCGCGGACGTCGTACAGGGGCTGCTGTGCGGGCTGTCCGCGCCCGGTGCCGCCGCGGCGCTGGGCGTCGACTCCGCCGGGCTGCTGCGCCGCGCCACCGGCCGGATCGCGCTGACCGAGGCCGAGCGGGCCCGGCTGGACGCGCTCGGCATCACCTGGCTGACACTGACCGGCAGATAGGGAGTGATACGGTATCCATCTTGCACCGCTTAGGGAAGGAAAGACCGTGCCAGGCCATATCGAGGAGCACCACGGGATCGGCGTGCTCGTCGCCGACGCCGACGGCCCCGCCGTCACCACCGTCCAGGACGCCCTCGACCTGATCGGCGAGGCCTTCCAGGGCGCCCAGGTCGTCGCGCTGCCCGCCGCGCGGCTCACCGGCGACTTCTTCACCCTCGGCACCGGCCTGGCCGGCGAGATCATGCAGAAGTTCGTCAACTACCGGATCCGGCTGGTCGTCCTCGGTGACCTCGGCCGGTGGCTGGAGCGCAGCTCCGCGCTGCGCGCGCTGGTCGCCGAGTCCAACCGGGGCGAGCACGTCTGGTTCCTCGCCGACCTCGGCGAGCTGGCCGAGCGCCTCAAGGACGGCTGAGATGTCCGAGCTGTACTCCGTCGAGCAGGTCGCCGAACGGCTCGGCCTGCACGTCAAGACCGTGCGCAACTATGTACGCGACGGCCGGCTCAAGGCGGTGCGCATCGGCAAGCAGTACCGCATCGCCGCCGAGGACCTCGCCGCGCTCACCGGCGGCCCGGTGCCGACCACCGCGCGCGAGGACGCCCGCCGCACCCGCCACGTCGAGGTGTCCAGCGTCGTGGCGATCGACGCGATCTCCCGCCATGACGCCGACCGGGTGATGACCCTGGTCACCGCCGCGGTCAACGGCCCGCGCGGGGACGGCGAGCCGCTGCGGCTGCAGACCGTCTACGACGAGCAGCGGGCCCGCCTGCGCATCATGCTGCTCGGCGACCCGCAGACCACCGCCGACCTGCTCCGTCTCGTCGACGCCCTGCTCGCATCCCGCTGACGATCGGCGCTCCCCGTCCCCTCAGGAGGCCAGGGCGGAGGCGGGGCGCTGGGCGAACCATTCGACCTCTTCGCGCAGGTCGCGGGCGGCCGGATCCTGGGCGACGCGCGGGTCGCGCAGCGCGTCGGCGACCCGGTTCACCCCGCCCATCACCTCGGTGACCCGGCGCGGCAGGTCCAGGGCCAGCACCGGGCGCAGCGTGTCGTGGGCGGCGGCGGGCTGCCCGGCGCGCACCTGCGTCAGCGCGAGCACGGTCCGCGCGCCGGCCTCGTCGCCGAACGAGCGCTGGTCGGGTGGGCTGGCCGCGTACAGCGCCAGCGCGCGGGTGGCCTCGTGCACGGACCGCTCCTGCATGCCGGGCAGGCACGCGTACACGTCGGCGGCCTGGTAGTGCTGGCGCGGCGGCGGGAACCCGAACAGCCCGCCGATCGCGTCGAGCTCGTCGCGGGTGTGGCGTTCGCGCAGGTCGTCGGCGCGCACCAGGGCCAGCCGGGCGGGTTCGGCGGCGCCGAGGCGGGCAAGGGCGCGGCGACCGCAGACGCAGGCCTGTCTACCCGGCGATCGAGATGTTCGGCGAGGGGTTCTTCCTGCGCTTCGACGAACGACGCGTCTCCGAGTGGGAGA
>NZ_JBFAOU010000319.1:0-4728 GCF_040675365.1 Catellatospora sp. NPDC049609
AGATCCATGTACGGCAGGGCCAACTTCGCGCTACTGCGGCACCGCATCCTGCTCAACGCCTGAGCGCGACGTCCACAAGATCTTCGCCAGAGCCAGAACTGCTGTCCGCCCTCCACAAGAGGTCGGGCCGCTACCAAACCCGGTGCAGTTCACCGGCATATCGGGGGAACATCACCGCCGGTCAGGCCCGCAAACGCTGGGTCACCCGCTGGAAACCAGCCCTCAACGCCTTCGAGATCACCTTCGAAGGACGCCTATCCGCAGGCCGCAAGTAATCCTCACCAACCGGCTTACACCGTTAGCTGGGCTCTGGCTCGAATTCGGTGGTGACAGTGGGTAGCAACGATGCGACCATGCGGAAACAGATACGTGAGCTGGGCGCATTGGCCACGAGTCTTCCTGGCCGCCGGTGACGGTGCTTTCGACGGCCGGGAACCGGACCTGCAAGAGCTGGCGTTACGCACGGTCACCACCGGATTTGAGCCAGAGCCGTTAGCTGCACAGACCCACCATTAGCTGCACAGACCCCGGCTTGTGCTGATACATGGCCGACTGCGTCTTTGTAGCCGAAGGAGGTAACGATCGGGTGGGGATCCAAAAGGCTCATGTGTCCGTACCTACTGAGCCAGGACCTGTTTTTCTGTGGTCTGTTGCCTTGGTTTCGGATATTGATTGTGAGGTTGGTATGGCTGGATTACCCCTTTTGGGGGCTGGTCCCGGTGCTGTTGGTCGTGCCCGTGGTTCGGGTGTTGTGGCTGGTGGTTGGGGGCGTGTGTTGGCGCGGGGCACTGCGGGGTTTGCGGTGTCGTTGTTGGCGGGGTCGTTGTTGGCGGTGTTGCCGGGGTCGCCGGCGGCTGCGGAGGCGACGCGTGCGGGTAACGGCGCGGATTTGATGGGGGCTGCTGCGGCGGCTGGTGGGGGGTCGTCGGGTTCGGGGCGTGGGTCTCGGAGCGGTGATTTTGCGACGGGGTATCCGTTTGCGGTGCCGGCTGGTCGGGAGGGGATGGCCCCTTCGGTGGGGTTGTCGTATTCGTCGGATGGGTCGGTTCAGGGTGGGTTGGCGGCGGGTTGGTCGTTGTCTGCCGGTGGTGCGATCACGGTGGACGGTTCGGCGGGGACGGTGCGTCCGGAGTGGCCGCAGGGTGGTTCGGCGGCGGCGCCGCGCAATTTCCGTGATCCGCAGGGTCGTGCGTTGGTGAAGGATGAGTCGCTGCCGGTGGTGACCGCGGGGGCGGTGGGCTATCGGGCGGTCGGTGTCAATCTGTCGACGCGGTTTGAGTATCTGGGTGCGACGTCGCTGCCGTGGTGGTGGTTGGCGAAGCATTCCGATGGCACGACGTCGTATTTCGGGGACAAGGGCGATCATCCGTATTCGTTTGCGCCGTTGGTGCGGGTGAGTGAGCCGAACGGTTTCGATGATCCGGCGGAGTTGAAGTACACGTATGCGACTGTGGGGCGGACGACTGCGGCGCCGACGGGCAGCCAGCCGCGGGAGTTTGTGCTGACCGCGATCGACTACGAGACGCAGTCGTCGGAGCAGGCGTATGCGCGGGTGGAGTTCAGTTGGGCGGATCCGGCGTTCTGTGGGAGCCCGGCCACCATGCCGGCGGTCGGGTCGCGGCTGGATTACCGGCTGGGGTTTGCGCGTCTGTCCGGGACGCGGAAGCTGACGCAGGTCACGACGAAGACGAAGAAGACGGTCGGCAGCGGTTTCGACACCCGTAGTGTGTATGCGCTGGGGTATAACGCGGCGACGGAGAGTTGTACCGGGTCGGAGGCGGTGGAGCGGGGCGCGCCGTATCGGGAGCTTGCCAGTGTGCAGCACACGGTGTATCGGCCGGGTGTGGCGGGGCAGGACGGGCCTGTGGAGACGGTGTTGCCGCCGACGAGGTTCACCTACGGCAAGGCGGCTTCGTACGCCAAGGACGCTCATTACGGTCCGGCGGTGCCGTTGAAGGCTGATCTGCCCAGCGGGCCGGATGTGCCGGTGTTGCTGCCGGAGTCGGTGGACACCAACCAGTTCTTCCACCGCGATCCGAGTGATGCGAATGCGTTCCGGTTCACGCCGGTGGCGCCGGTGGCGACCTGCCCGGATCCGTTGTGTCCGATCCCGGCGGGGTCGACGGACCTGCGTACTGACAGTAAGTCGTGGATGCTGGCGACTGGGCAGGCGACCGGGGAGAGCGTGGCCCGGCTGTATGTCGACATCGACGGTGATAATCGTGTTGATCTGCTGGAGCGGCAGGGCGGTCTGCCGAAGCTGGCCGCTGCCGCGCCGCAGACGGGCGGCTGCACCGTTGACGTGTATCTGAACACGGGTACCAAGTTCGTCAAGCAGACCGGTGCTGATGCGGCCACCAGTAAGTTCAAGGCCTTCAGCCTGCGTAAGGCGATGGGCGACATCCCGGTCGGGTCCGGTGTGCCCGAGTCTGGGGCGGGTGAGCTGTTGTGTTCTCTGTCGCGGTCGTTGAGCAAGGACGCCTCGGGCGGTCTGCGTGGGGATGCGGGCACTGCGTGCACGGCTGACAACGCTTGGCTGGCGCCGGCGTCGTGGGGGTCGATGCAGCAGGCCAAGCACGCCTTCATGGACATGGACGGCGACGGCCGGCCGGAGCTGGTCACGCAGACGATCGCGTCGGTGGACTGCCCGTACGCCAGTA
This sequence comes from Catellatospora sp. NPDC049609, assembly GCF_040675365.1. Taxonomy (NCBI): domain Bacteria; kingdom Bacillati; phylum Actinomycetota; class Actinomycetes; order Micromonosporales; family Micromonosporaceae; genus Catellatospora; species Catellatospora sp. NPDC049609. The sequence continues at coordinate 2,661 of NZ_JBFAOU010000319.1, forward strand.
CCCAGGGTATTCCCGCGCCGACGTATCGGCCCTCGTTGTCGGAGGAGTTCGGCAACCCGGATCCGCACTGGCGTTATGAGTACGTCGACGCCACTGTCAATCCGAATGTGCCCGAGGGTGGGGAAGGCGAGCCGGTACGGGCGATCACCAAGCGGCAGAGGTACCTGTGGGTGTATCGCAACACCGGTAGTGGGTTCGCGGCCACGCCGACCCGCGTCCAGGTGCCCAACCCGACGGAACAGGCGGGCCCGAATCTGGTAGCGCCCGGCGCTAGCGTGATGGGCGGGTTCTTCGCCCCGAACGGTGGTAGAAACGCCGAGGCCACGCTCAGTGATGTCAACGGTGACGGTTACCAGGATGTGGTGTATGAGTCCGGCGATCACTCTGCCGGGCGTAGCCGAGTGAGTCTGGGCTCACCGGGCGGCTCGTTCAAGCAGCCGTTTCAGCTGCCGGATGGCGACCAGAATCTGCATCTGGGGCAGCTGCGGTCCCGGATCGAGCGGGTTACCGACCCGAATGGTCCGACCGACCCTGCGTTGGACAACGCTGGTGCCTACACCGGGTATCTGCGCGAAGGCCTCGGTCCGGACATCAACGCCGACGGGCTGCCCGACAAGGTGGAGGTGCAGTGGGAAGGCGCGCCATTCGATTTCGACCCGAACGGCACCCGGGTGAACTTCAACACCGGGTACGGGTTCGCCACCGCCGCGGATGACGGTGAGGTGATGTTCGGCGAGGACGGCGACAACGGCGCCGGCTCGGACACCAATTTCCTGGACTCTTTCCGCGCGCCGGACCTCACCGGCAAGAACTGGCAGCACTATCCGCCTCTGACGGAGCGGTCCGGTAAGACCCGGATGCTGGACATGGACCACGACGGGTTGCCCGATCTGTTGTTCTACGACCGGGAGGCGGGCCGTGCGAAGCTGTATGCGGGTGGTGGCCGTCAGTGGGTGAGTTCGCATGACGCCGACACCAGCGTCGCCCAGCATCTGGCTGGGGTGATCAAGGGGTTCGGCACCACCTACGGTGGCACCACGCAGGAGTTCGACGACCGGGCGGATTACCGGTATGCGGCCATTCATCAGGCTGTCGACGTCAACGCCGACGGGCTGCTGGATCTGCTGTCCGACCCCGAGGGCGACGGTGTGAGCGTCCGTTATGCCAAGTCGGAGGTGGGTAGTGGTGACACTTTCGCCCCGGCGCGGCTGCTGCGTACCGTCTCCAACGGCACGGGCGGTAAGACGACCGTGTCTTACACCCGTGACGCGGCGGCGGGTAAGTGGTTGGCGACCACCGTCACCGCTGATCCGGGTCACGGCCAGCCGGCGATCACCAGTGAGCACAGCTACATCCGGCCGGTGTTCGTGGCCGACCTGTACGGTCGCAAGGCGTTCCGTGGCTTTGAGGAGACCCACACGCGGCTCAACGCCTCGACCCCCGGCGTGGCCGACGATGTGACGCACGTCACGATGTACAGCTACCAGGTTCAGCCGGGTGGTGTGCCGATCCTGTCGGCTACGGTTTTGGGTCATCTGGTGGACGGGGCCGGTATCGGCAACACCCAGCCGGGTGTGATGTCGATCGTGGAGCCGAGTTACCACCTGCGCAGCCTTCCCGGCGGGTTGGAGATCCCGGGGGCGCGTGCGGATTATCCGACGCGTACGGTGCTGCCGTCGATGACGGTCAGCAGGACGTGCACTGGCACGGGTGGGCAGATCTTCGACGCCTGCCGTGACAACGCCCCGTCGGTGACGTCCGAGACGACGTGGGTGTCCAAGTCGGTCGGTGGCGAGTACGTGATGGAGCTGCCGTCGGTCAGTGAGACCCGGTTCGTCAACGGTGAGGGCAAGGACGAGGTCCGTCGTAGCACGCCGACGTTCAATGTGTACTGGGAGGCGGGCGGGTTCCGTGTCGCGCCTGACAAGACCGTCGACGCGGCGGTCGTGGACGGCACGTACAAGGCTCTGGGCGAGGTCCGTTACACCTATGACACGGTGGACTTCTCCCGGGTGCAGACGGTCACCGTCGATGATGCCGCGGCCGGTGTGCCGGACAAGACCAGCCG